>NZ_FR885323.1:57554-78959 GCF_000436315.1 Parabacteroides sp. CAG:2
CCCTACACGTCGCTGTCCTACCAAGACTTTGATTAATCTGTTTCCGGTGTAGGATAATATCCTATCTAAATAATCTTGCCGTTTATAGCCTGTTGGAAAATCGTTTCCACCCCATAGGTTATACTTCTCTAATGTCTTAAATCTATCGTCCATACTCGAAACTTTTGCGTAAAAGTACAAAAGTTTCGAATGAACTCGAAACTTTTCCCGTTAAGAATGGGATATACCCTCAAAAAAATAACGGCAACCGCCTTCCGCCGAAAGCCGAGTTGCCGTTCAAAGTTAGGAATAAGGTTTGGTTTGTTCCTTTGTAATGATTCTAACATTAATATGTAATGAGAGTTTTCTACATTTTATCGATACAAAAGTAAATGCCACTTGTTACGATTTGATTACGGGAGTGTTACATTTTTAGTAAAGGTCTCGCCAAATCGGTTGATAACCTTGATCTGTACGTCTTTGACTCCGGCTGAAGGGTGGCAACGGAATAAGTGCGATGTATGATATCCGGAAGGTTTTCCGTGCATGTCGATATAGTCTTGGTCTTCATCATCGAATTGCTCCATGCGACCTTTCTCTATGCCGTTCTCGCTCCATGTAACTTGGTAGGTCGGGTCCCAATCCCATACGTTCACCACTAGGTAATCCGCTTGCGATTTGAACTCATTCGGCCTATAAACCCTGAATTGATAATCCGAATCATGGCCGGTTGCCTTATAATACCAAGTAGCGGCATTCCCTTTCACCTCAACGACCAGATAACCGTTCGGGGCACCGCACCGATTTACATGGCCGGCCCACCAAGCTCCGCAAGCGGCTCCGATATTATGCTCGTACAGATTCGGTGTGACTTGGTTGTTCTCGAAGAAATGCGTATGCCCGGCGAAGATATGGACATTATAAGGGCTGACGATCTCTTTCAGGCTCTCAGCGTCCTCGGCGTTTCCTCCCCCTTTATCCGTCTGGTTGAATACCGGGGCATGTACGTTGATAAATACAAGTGTCCCGGGTTTAACGTAACTCAGGTCGTTTTTCAGCCATTCCAGTTGTTCCTTTCCGAAGCGTTCGTCATATTTCTTGTCTTTATAATAATCAATATCTTTTAAGGTGATGATATGTGCATCCCCGACATTGAACGAATAATTGTAAGGGCCGAAATGATCCTCGTAGATACGCTCCGCGTAGCTCTCCTCGATTACCTTTTGATTGGATAAGGCCGGGTAACGTAAGTCGTGGTCGTGATTGCCGATCACGGAGAACATCGGGATGCCTAAGACCGAGACCGCTTCCTTATAAGGAGTGAATAAATCCATGCGATCCCAAGTAATGTCTCCCAGCGCCATACCGTAGACCTCTTTTCCTTGGTAGCGCTCTATAGTCTGCTTCAAGTCGGGGATGGTCTCTTCACGGAAACGTTTCATCTGCCGTTCGTCGATGGTCTGAGGATCGGAGATTGCCAAGTAGACAAACCCGTCGATTGGCTGTTTCCTAGGGGTGAGCGTAAAATCATGTTCATTGATCTCCTTACTTTTATCAAGTTGCTGATAGAAAAGATCCGGTATACCTTTTGTTTGCTCGATCTCATAGTCACCCGGTACGGAGAGGTAGACAAAGCGGCTTTTGTCCAGATTCGAATCTAGGCTATATTCTCCCCGCTCATTTGTTTGCGTGAAATTATAACCATCCGTAACGACTACGCCTTGTAGCGGTTTGCCTGCCGTATCGGATACAGTGCCTCTTACGGTAGCGGCTTGCGCTATCCAAGTGGATAACGCAAGTAAAAGCGTGAATGATAAGAATTGTTTCTTCATCGTAATTTTTTTTATGATTTGAATATAGAATATGTTAGTTAGAATTTATAACGTACGCCGATTTGAATCTGCCAAGGGTTTCCGTTCATATTGGATACACCCGTGTTTTTGTTTACGTTATATACGTATTGCTTCTTCTCCGCGTCAAAACTCTTGATGGAGTAGATATTCTGCTTGCCTAGATTATGTCCGGCACCCCAGTCCTTGTTCAGCATATTCAGGAAATTGAAAAAGTCTATCGAGGCCTCGATGGAATGAGTCTTATAGATCTTGAAGTTCTTGTTCAAGCGCAAATCGAAAGTACCGTAGAAGCCATTTACGCCACCGTTACGCTCGGCAACCTTCCCATAGTTTTTACGGATATAATCTTTTACGCTCTTCTCCGCTTCCGGATTGTCCAAGATCGCTTGGATACCCTCACGAAGATATTGAGGCGTATTACTATCGTTCGGGTCATAGATATAAGCCAAGTCGTTGGATGATACGAAATCACCGTTCATATTACCACTAACCGCTAAAGAGTAACGGGTCCCACCGATCCCGGAGAAACGCAAGCCTACGCTGATTCCCCAGAAAGAAGGAGCCGTACCGTAGAATACGACCTTATGGCGGAATTGGTTGTCCGAGTAAGTCATGGTACTCAAATCACGAGGATCATCTTTTACCATCAAGGCTAGGGTCGCTGTATTCGCTACGTTACCGTTGTAAGAGGTGTTATCCTTGGAATCGTTCCACGTATAGCTGAAAGAAAGCTCGCCATCCTTGAAATAACGCCAAGTTCCATCTACAACGAACGCGTATTGGTTGATTTTTCCATCGCTGATTAATTCCAGCACACGGCCTACCTTATCACTTTTACGTCCTTGCATCCAGTCGGTAGCTCCGTTCTTGGTATTGATACTCTCGGCGGGGACGAACACGCCACGATTCCCCTCGGCGGCGATACGGAAGTAAGGCTCATCCACCATATTACGGTCTACGTACATATAATTATGGCGTGCCCAGTTGGCGTAAGCACTGATACCTACCCGCAAGCGATCGGAGAAGAAATGCGTGTAGCTGGCGTTCAACTTATATACTACCGGTACACGGGCATCCTTACTATTCATATTGATCGTGCTGATCTTTTGGATATTCGGGTTGTTGAATAAATCAACGCCCGGAGCGGTAGAAGGATCTTTTCGGTATGCCGGGAAATTCGGTGTCGGAACCAAATTGCCTTGTATATCCACGGACGCTACCTTCGTACCGTCGAACAGCATATTGTTGATCATCGAATAGTTGTTTAAATCCGAACCGAAGATACCGGCGCCAAGGCGGATAATATCTTGATGTTTATCATTCACGTCCCACGTGAATTGAATGCGGGGTTGCAACTGGAAGGTGGAGATTACGTTGTCTGTACGTAAGCCTAGTTCGTCATAAACGGTCTGGTTAAAGTTCGCGTGGTTGAAATAGCGGGTATAATCCGCACGGATACCGGCCATGACCTCGAATCCGGTGAAAAGCTTCGTTTGTAATTGTCCGTAGATAGCGGAGTTCAAGGTATTCATCTTTACGGTAGGATCATCTACCAAGGCGATTTCCCGGGCATAGCGGTAAGGAGTCATATTCTCGAAATTATCCAGTCCCGTGAAATAAAACCGTCCGTTCATCTCACTGCCGTAGAGTGATTTCATATTGGTGTACATGAAGTCCGCTCCGAATGTATAGTTGATGCGGTCCGTATTATAATACATATTGTCTACCAATTGAAGTACATTATCCTTGAAATGTTCGGGAGCGTAGCGTTGACCTCCAAGTTGGATGGAAGTGTACATGCTCTTGTCACCAGATATAGATTCCACGTTCTCTACGATTGCTCTCGGAATATTAGAACTTGGCAATTGCTTGTTCGGGGTCGTGGCCTCGTAAACCAAGAAATGTTGAAGCTTCAACTCATTGGTCAGTTTCGGGCTTAATACCGAGCGTAAGGTAGCGAGTAAGCTGTTGTTATGCGATCTGCGATCGATCCAAACCTCGTAAAGATTGATGCTGGAGTTATCGCTCTCGCTCTGTTTATTATCCTCGTTGATGAAATTATTGCGAATGGTTAACAAGTTGGTAGCGTTCAACTGCCAGTCGATACGGGCGAAGACTGCGTTCGTCTGCTTCTTCTTGCCGAACTCCCCGAATTGAGGATCATTGGAGACTCCGTATTTAGTACGGGCGATATCCAGATAACGGTCTAGCGTAGATTGAGTGACATTATAGCGAGACTCGTCCGCCGCCGTCTTGATATCCGCTATATAAATCGGACGGGAATCCTGTTGGTGATCCCATACGACATAGAAGTGCGCACGGTCTTTCACGATCGGACCTCCCAAAGAGAAACCATATTGATAGGTAGAGAAGTCGGAAGTCGATTTATTTCCCCGTATATCATAGGAACTGGATAACCAATCGGCACGACCGAATCCGAATACACTTCCGGTGAAAGTATTGGTTCCTGATTTCGTGACAGCGCTCACGGTGCCGCCCCCGGAACGTCCGTTGGTCACGTCATATTGATTGGTTACCACCTCAAACTCGCGGACGGCTTCCATGGATATCGTATAAGCGCCGGAAGTCGTTCCGCTCGCTACGGTTCCTTTAGCCGTCATACCGTCGATGGTGTAATTCGTTGAGGATGATAATTGCCCGGCGATATTTCCTCCGCTACTCAATGGCGAGAGATCCATCAGGGAGGTGAAGTTACGGCCGTTTACCGGAAGCTTCGTGATATTTTGAGCGGAGATAGATGTTGCCGCTCCGATCTTCGGAACCATGTTCTTCAAGGAATTAGCGACTACCTCGACAGCTTGGATCTCCACCGATTCCTCCGCTAGCTTGAAATCCACTCGAAGCATATCCCCTTGGTTCAATGCGTATCCTGTCTTTTTCTGTTCCCCATAACCGATATAAGAAGCTGTAACGGTATAAGGAGAACCTAGCGGAAGCTGCTTGATGGTGTATTCTCCTTTATCATTCGTGATAGAGCCCGTGAAGAATCCGGTAGATTCATTCTTGACTTGGATCGTGGCTCCGATCACTGATTCCCCTTTATTATCCACGACCGTACCGGTGATAATGGCTTGCGTTCCTTGTGCGAATAGGAGAGCCGGTAAGCAATTAAAAAATAACAAACAGGCAAGTAATCTGCAAGTAATGCGTTTGTTAAACATCCTCATAACAATCTTTTTAAAATTAAACCTAAATATCTTTTACGGCGCAAAAGTAAGTGCCCCGTTTTGCAAAGAGATTACATCCGTGTGTAGGTTTAAATAAAGAAAAAAGCCTAATGAAGGATATCCATTAGGCTCAACGAGAAAATTATAAATGTGTCTATAAAGAAGAAGGTTAGTCCTCATCCAAAGTTTTGATAATGCTAGATGCTATCTTGGATGAACTCTTGCGGCTGCTCTTTCTGAGTTTATCCGGATTCTCAAGATTCATACAGGTAAAGAAGTTATTCCCCCGATATACCTCGTTTTTATCTTTATCGAATAGGGTATAGCTGACGATATGGAAAAGTGTGCGCAACGGTTGGTCTTGCCATTTAAGATAATGCTGGTTTAATACCAGCAGATAATCAGCGTCGGCATTATCCAATACCTTTTGTAACTCTTCGGTCGGCACGGCTGAAAGATCGGAATAACAATCCTCGCTCTCCCCGTTCACCTTGATCTCATTCAGTACCTGTCCGGTCACTTGTGTAGCGTTTGCCGGAATAAACTTACAATCTCCGTTCTTTACGGATGCGGCGATATTCTCGGCGATGATCGTATTATACGTTTGGTCGATACTATCCGCTTTCATACCGGTCTCTTCGGCGATCATCCCATTGTAGAAATAGTTTGATTTCACGTTATCGTGCAAACCTACGATGAGGATTTGCTTCGCATGATAATTGTCACCTTCCTTCTTACTTTCTTTAGCGTTCGCTGCTATAGAAGCTACGGCTAAAAAGAACATAACCGTAAAGATTCTGATTTTAAATAACCTTTCCATGATTCTTCTATTAAATTCTGTGTCTATTAATTTCGGAGGCAAAGATATTAGCGGGGTGTTGCAGGGATATTACGGTTGTATAAAGTAATAGTTACCGATAATCCCCTGTACCGGCTTGGATATTAAAATCGTGGATTCGTTGTAAAGTCTATTCTGCCGTGTGGATGAGTTCAATCAAAAGGCGGTTACCAAGAAACTTTAAGGAGATATAGAAACAGGGGTTGTTTTTAGCGTTCTTTGAACCTTAAAAACAACCCCTGTTATTTTTACTTATTATTCTCGATCCACTTGCGAGCGTTCACGAACGCCTCGATCCATGGAGTGACCTCGTCGTTCTCCTTACGGTCGGCGGGGTAATAACCGCACTGCCAAGGGAAGATCGCACGTTCGGGGTGAGGCATCATGGCTAAATGGCGGCCGTCCTTTGAGCAAACACCGGCAACGGACCAAGGAGAACCGTTCGGGTTGGCGGGATAGCCATCGTAGTTGTATTTAGCGATGATGTTGTACTCCTTCTCCTCGTACGGGAACTCGAACTTACCTTCACCGTGAGCTACCCATACACCCAACTTCGTGCCACTCAAGGAGCCGAACATTACGGAGTTGTTTTTCGGGATCTCCAAGCTAACGAAGTTAGACTCGAACTTATGGGAATCATTGTGAACCATCTTATGCTTTTTCTCGTGCTCCGGATAAACCAAGCCTAACTCGGCCATCAACTGGCAACCGTTACAGATACCCATGCTCAACGTATCTTTACGTGCGTAATAGTTGTCGATCGCTTTCTTGGCTTTCTCGTTATACAAGAAACCGCCGGCCCAGCCCTTGGCGGAACCTAATACGTCGGAGTTGGAGAAACCACCGCAGAATACGATGAAGTTTACATCCTCCAAAGTCTCACGTCCGCTAGCCAAGTCCGTCATATGGACATCCTTCACGTCGAAACCTGCCAGATACAAGGCGTAAGCTGTCTCACGCTCGCATTGCGTACCCTTCTCACGGATTACCGCAGCCTTGATGCCGTTCGGAGCGCGGCGTTCGGCTGAGAGTCCGTAAGAAGAAAGCTTTCCGGTAAAGTCCTTGTGGAACTTGTACTGTACGGGCTGCATCTTATAGTTCTCGAAACGGTTTCCGGCACAAACGCTTCCGCTCTGCTTTACATCCAGTTTATAAGAAGATTCGTACCATACGTCACGCATATAGTCGATGCCGAAGTGATATTGGATGCCGTCTTTCGATACCAATACATGGCGCTCGTCGGTCGGTTTGGCGATGATGGCGAAACCTACGCCAGCTTCTTCCATCAACTTTTCGAATGCCTTCTTGTCCTTTACCTGAACCAAGATACCCGGATTCTCGGCAAACAGGATCTTCACGATATCGCTCTCGGAGATCTTATCCAAGTTGACATCCAAACCACCCTCTACGTTGGCGAAGCACATCTCTAACAGGGCGGTGATCATACCTCCCGCTGAGATATCGTGTCCGGCAAGGATGAGTCTCTTCTCGATCGCATCTTGTACGGCGTTGAAAGCGTCACGGAAGTATTCCGGATCTTTCACGGTCGGAACCTCATTACCCAGCTTGTTCAAAGCTTGAGCGAAAGCGGAACCACCCAACTTCAAGGTATCGAAAGAGAAGTCTATATAATAAATGTATGTATTCTTGTCTTGAGCTACTACCGGGGAGACGATTTTCTTGATATCGCTAACCTCTGCACCTGCGGAGATAATCACCGTACCCGGGGCGATCACCTTATCGTCGCCATATTTCTGCGTCATGGATAAGGAGTCCTTACCGGTCGGGATATTAATACCTAAGCTGCAAGCGAAGTCGGAAGCGGCTTGTACGGCTGTGTACAGACGGGCATCCTCACCTTCGTTACGGCACGGCCACATCCAGTTGGCACTTAAGGATACGCTCTCCAACTTATCTGTCAGCGGAGCGAATACGATATTGGTCAATGACTCGGCGATTGCCATAACGGAACCGGCGGCCGGATCAACCATGGCTACCTGGGGAGCGTGACCGATAGAAGTTGCGATACCAGCTTTCCCGCGGTAATCCAACGCTACGGCACCTAAGTCGCTCAACGGCAATTGTAATTCACCTTGACATTGCTGGCGGGCGATCTTACCGGTTACGGAACGGTCTACTTTGTTTGTTAACCAATCCTTGCAGGCTACGGCCTCCAATTGAAGTACGTTCTCCAAATAATGGTGAAGTTCGGATTCTTTGTAAACAACCGGTTGATAAGATTCAGTGACCGTATGGTCTGTCATAACCGTTCTAGGCGGTTTACCGAACATATATTCCAGCTTGATATCGATAGGTTTTACGCCGTCCGCTTGTTCGAAGACAAACTTCATGTCGTTAGTAGTCTCGCCTACCACATACATCGGGGCACGTTCACGATCCGCGATACGTTTTACACGGGCTACATCTTCTTCTTTCATCAATAAGCCCATGCGCTCTTGGCTCTCGTTTCCTACGATCTCCTTCGCTGAGAGAGTCGGGTCACCAATCGGCAATTTGCTCATATCGATGTGTCCGCCGGTAGCCTCCACCAACTCAGACAAGCAGTTGAGGTGTCCACCCGCACCATGGTCATGGATAGAGACGATCGGGTTCTCGTCAGACTCGGCGATCGCACGGATCACGTTAGCCGCACGTTTCTGCATTTCCGGGTTGGCACGCTGTACGGCGTTCAACTCGATACCGCTTGTATATTGCCCCGTGTTTACGGAAGAGACGGCTCCACCACCCATACCGATACGGTAGTTATCGCCACCGATCACAACCACTTTCTCGCCCGGTTCCGGATCGCCCTTCAAGGCATCACGCATATTTGCGAAACCTACACCGCCGGCAAGCATGATTACTTTGTCGTAAGCGTATTTCTTATCGTTCTCCGTGTGCTCGAAAGTCAATAAAGAACCACAGATAAGCGGCTGGCCAAATTTATTACCGAAATCGGAAGCGCCATTGGAAGCCTTGATCAAGATCTGCTCCGGAGTCTGGTATAACCAAGGACGAGGGTCTAGGACTTTCTCCCATTCGCGAGCGCCTTCCGTACGAGGGTAAGAGGTCATATAGACCGCTGTTCCCGCTATCGGCAAGGATGCCTTACCACCGCCCAGACGGTCACGAATCTCACCACCTGTTCCGGTAGCGGCACCGTTGAACGGCTCAACGGTTGTCGGGAAGTTATGCGTCTCGGCTTTCAAGGAGATAACCGTCTTGATATCTTTTACGGCGAAGAAATCGGGTTTGTCACCGGATAGGGGAGCGAATTGCTCTACCGTCGGTCCTTCATTGAACGCTACGTTATCTTTATAAGCGGAAACCAATTTATTAGGGTTCTCGGCGGAAGTTTTCTTGATCAAGTTGAACAAGGAACTTTCTTTTTCCTCGCCGTCGATGATGAATACACCTCCGAATATTTTATGTCGGCAGTGTTCCGAGTTTACTTGGGAGAAACCGAACACCTCGCTATCGGTCAACTTACGTCCCAACTTCTGGCTTACCTCGTTCAAGTAAGCGATCTCCTCTTGGCTTAGAGCCAAGCCCTCTTGTTGGTTGTACACTTCCAAATCCTCAATGTAGACAATAGGATCCGGTTTTTTACTGATCGTGAAGATCTCCTGATTCAAGCCATTGTAGATACGTTGCAACATCGGATCGTGATCTGTGTCGCCAGAAGAAACAGGAAAATATTCCTCAATACGGGAAATACCGGTCAGGCCCATGTTCTGGGTAATTTCAACGGCGTTCGTACTCCACGGGGTAATCATTTCCCGGCGTGGCCCTACGTACCAGCCTTCCAATGTTTCTGATTGAACAGGAGTCGCCTCGCTAAACAACCAAACCAGTTTTTGAGTGTCTTCAGGAGAGAAAGCGTGCGCGGCCTCTACAGCCAGCACCGTCTTTGTTGAAGATTGAAAGAATAGAATCATATCGTTGATTTATTAGTATTTATCACGAAATAACGAATAAGCCTCTTTTAGAGAGTGCAAAGATAATGATTTCCCGTGAATTATTATGTCAATACGTTTTAAAAGAAAAGAGGGCGGAACCTCCCGGTCTCGCCCTCTCATGTCCCCTGCATAGTAAAAAATAAGAGTGTGTCTATATTCTACCAGCCTGCGTTCTGTTGTGCGGCTAGCGTGGGGTTTCTTAATATATCATTCAATGGAATCGGCCAAATAAAGCGTTTATCCGTGTACGGGATGAACTGTTTGCTGTTGCCGAACCATTCAGCTTTCACTTCTCCACCAACAACGAATGCGCCTTGGTTCTTCACATTGTTATATTCGATTTTAGCGGGAATACCACCGGACGGCAGCAAGTCGTCAGCCGCTAAACGATGAATGTCTTCCCAACGGCGACCTTCACCTTGGAACTCAATGCGACGCTCCCAAAGGATAGCTTCCACCAGTGCTTTCGTGTTGGCGAAATCGCTTGCCTTATACGTCTGTGTAGCGGGGTCGGCCAAAGAACGGTCTCTTACTTGATTCAATTTCTCCAATGCGAGAGTCTTGTCTCCCGCACGTGCGGCAGCCTCGGCCTCGTTTAGCAATACCTCGGCATAGCGCAGGATCGGGGCGTACTCTTCACGTGTTTGGGGATTCTGGTATTTATCACAGAAGTAATAATCGTCAGACGCACGATAAAGGACGAGGTTACGACGCTTGTCATCCCCTTTCCAGAATTTGGAGTTGTAAAGGGTAGGGGATGTCGGGCACATCGCACGGCCACCTTCACGGGCAGACATCATAGCGGACATAGCTCCATTTACAGATGCGTTATCTTGAGAGTCATTCGGAATGGAGAATATAGATTCCTGATTGTCTTTGTAAGAAACGAAAGGAGTGGCAGGATTGGTTTCCAGAATGAAACGTCCGCCTTCCAGTTTCTTAGCTTCAGTAACTACATTGTTCCAATCACGCATATGTAAATATACGCGCGTTTTCAATGCGATGGCGGCACCTTTGCTCGCACGTCCGATCTTATCAGCATCAATAATGTCCGGAAGCATGCTTTCCGCATTATTCAGGTCGCTTAATATCTGATCGTAAGTCTCCTTAACGGTAGAACGGCCTATGCTTTGTTGCTCAGCGAGTTGGCTGGGGTCGTTTACGGCTTTCGTGTAAATAGGCATACCGTAGTTATTGTTACCTTCTACGTTGTAGGGCAGGGCATAATGGATCATCAAGTTGTGATAGGTTAACGCACGTAAGAACAGGCATTCTCCTTTGTACTGATTCCCTTTCTCTTCGGTTATGACACCCGCCGCTACCGCGCCTTCTATACCTGCGTATACCGTATTATAGCGGTTAATAGCCTCGAAAGAGGTTTCCCACATCGCCACGTTATTAGCGGTAGTCAAGTTATAGGTTGCGGAATAGGTATAATCATAGAATTGGGCGGTTAGGTTCATATCTTCACCGCGCATTTCGCCTTGCAATATACTGGCCGCTCCAAAAGGATAACCGCGTGCCCACCCAAAGTCATTCGGATCTACGTACATACCACATTGTGCGGCATCGTAAGCTCCGACTACGGCTAACTCGCAACGTTCTTCTGTCCCGTATGCCGTAAGCTCGGAGAATTTGTCAACAGGTTCAAGGTCTACGACGTCGCTTTCGCAGGCGGTGAACACGGGTAGCGAGAACAGGGCTGTCCCTAACGCTACTACTGAAATGTTTTTATATAATTTCTTGTATAACATAATTGTAACTTTTCTTAGTTTGTGAAATTAGAATGTAATGTTCGCTCCAAAAGTGAATGAACGTTGCTGTGGCATACCGTTCCAATCTACACCTAAACGAGAGTTTGTCTCAGGATCCAATCCGGAATAACCTGTGATAGTGAGTAAGTTCTGTCCTTGAACATAGAAACGAATCTTTGTCATGTTCAGTTTGGATACGACCGCCTTCGGTAGTGTATAGCCTAAAGCTAACGTCGATAGTTTTAGGTAATTGCCGCTCTCAACGAAGTGTGAATCCGTATATCCATCATTGAATAAGGAAGAGGCGTCTCCATAACCGATTTTTGGAGTCATGCCGTCACCCGGTTGCTCTGGAGAAATCCAGCGGCCTAAGATTTCTGTTCCATTGTTGGAGAAATCCATATTGAACAATGCGCTTTGACGAGAAGCGTTCATGATCTTATTACCTCCGGAGAAGCGGAAGAATACATTTAAATCGAAATTCTTGTAAGAAACTGTATTATTCCAACCTCCGTACCAAGTAGGCATAGATGAACCTAATACCTTACGGTCGCTAGCGTCCAAGGAAGAAGCCTTGGAGACATCCGAAGGGTTGGAAGGATCATATTCCGCATAGTCGTAAGAGCCGAATGTGTCGAATTGCACTAATGAACCGTCCGCCTTACTCCAGATCGGATTACCGTTTGCGGCGTTTACGCCGTAATAATCATATCCATATAAAGATCTATATGACTCTCCTTCACGAATGATTGTGTAATTGTCTACGATGTCTGTTCCGCCGTATAAGCTCTTCACCGTGTTCTTAGCTGTGGAGAAGTTGAAATTAGTTTGCCAGTTCCAATCTTTGGTAGCGATGATTGTAGCGTTAACTGTCAATTCCATACCGGAGTTCTTGATCTTACCGATATTATCAAAATATGAGTTGTAAGGAATACCAGCGGTAGGTGCTGTAGGAACTTCCAACACCAAGTCTTTGGAGTTCTTTTGCCAATAAGCTAGCTCGAATGTCAGGCGGTTATTAAAGAAAGAGCCATCCAATCCGATATCGAAAGTCTCGGTTGTTTCCCATTTAAGCTGGCTGTTACCCATACGGTTCCAAGCGATAGCTGTATTCGATCCTGCTTTCTTCGCCCCGTAAGTTCCCAGATAAGGGAAATAATTCCCTAGGTCAGAGTTTCCGATTGTAGCGTAGCTGGCACGGATACGTAAGTCGTTAAACCAATCATTAATAGTTGATTCGCTCCAGAATTTTTCGCGAGAGATACGCCAAGCGGCTGATCCTCCCCAGAATGTACCCCAGCGGGTGTCTTTCGGAAGGCTGGATAAGCCGTCTGTGCGGACGGAGGCTCCGATATAATATTTACTATCATAGTTGTAATTCGCACGGAACATATAGGAGGCTAATCCCATAAACGTTTTACCTCCAGATACGAATCTCTCACCAAATGTGTTGGAAATGATATGGTCGGTGAAGAAAGCATCGGATATTTGTTGCACGGTTGCGTCCGTATATTCATATTCTTGATGGGTGTACTCTTGTACCGCTGTCGCCGTCAGATTATGTACATCATTGAATGTACGGTTAAAGTTGATTACGTTTTGCCAGTTCCAGTTCGTGTATGTGGTATTGATTTCTTCCAATAAGCCGCCATAGCCGTATCCGTCTCCTGATTCCGGGTTCCATACCATGAAATCTTTAACATTCGAGATGTCTAAGCCAGCTTGTGTCTTTAAAGTCAATCCGTCCATGAATGTGATTTCAGCCCATCCACCACCTAATACACGGGTATTGGTCGTACGGTTTACGTTATTGTCTAATGCCCAGACGATATTCTGGATACCATTATCAATATAGGAAAGGTTGCTTCCGCGACCTAATGTCTTACGGTTTTCAGCGTCGATATTGTAACCAGTAGGATCATCCGGATTGAATACAGATACGTTTGGAAGCATACGAGTGCCGGCGAAACCTACGCCACCCAATGAATTCTCGTCATTCATGACACCATTAACCCGGGTACGGGTCATCTGGCCATTTAATCCGATGCGTAACCATTTTGTCGCTTGTTGTGTCAAATCTGCCTTTAAGCTCAAACGGTTTAAGTCATTGGCGCGAATGATACCTTCTTGTTCCGTGAAACCTAATGATACATAATATTGGCTTTTATCCGTACCACCACTGGCGGATAAGCTATGATTGTGCTGGAAACCTGTACGGAAAATATAATCATTCCAGTTTGTGTCCGGTCCGTTCGGATCGTAAACAGCCTGTCCTTTCATTCCCCAGTTCTCGTATTTCTCGTTAGCGATAGTCACGAAATCTTTCGCTCCCAGAAGATCATGCAATTTAGCTGCGCTGGCTGCGCTTACATAGCCATCGTAAGTTACTTGAGTACGTCCCTTGGAGCCTTTTTTAGTTGTGATCAATACAACTCCATTTGCCGCACGGGAGCCATAGATAGCTGTAGCCGCACCGTCTTTCAATATTTCAATGGATTCGATGTCATTCGGGTTAATATCAGACATCGCATTGTAAGAAGCGTAAGCCATTCCTAAGCCGGTTTTTCCATCGGCGTTATCACCGGTGGCGATCGGCATGCCATCTACGATGAATAACGGCTGAGAGTTAGAACTGATCGTACTCATACCACGGATCTTGAATTGAGGACCGCTTCCCAATACGCCACTAGGAGTCGTAACCTGTACACCAGCGGCACGTCCAGCTAATTGAGAGTCGAAAGACGCTGTTGCCAAGTTGCTTAAGTCTTCACCTCCTACTTTAGATATGGCACTCGTCACATCCTTTTTTCTTTGAGTTCCGTAACCGACAACCACGACTTCATCCAAGTTCTGAGAGTCGGACTCCATCGTGACTTTAATGATTGGTTTTACTGCCACTTCCACAGATTTCATACCGATGTAGGAAACGATTAGCTTTTTCGCGTTAGAAGGAACATCCAAGGTGAACGCTCCGTTGTAATCCGTTACAGTACCGGTAGTAGTACCAGCTACTACGATAGAGGCTCCAATGATAGGTCCATCGTCTTCCGCCGAGATAACCGTACCGGTCACCTTCGTGGTCTGAGCCGTTGCGAACGCTATACTTGCGAACAAGCATAGTAATAGATAAGTCAACCTTTTCATAGACACATACTTTTTGTTTAATTTGTTAATAAATAGATCATTGTAATCAATTGTTGCCACTTAGTCGATTGACTTAGTTTCCGAAGAACTTCATGAGGGTAAGGTACTTTGGTGTTACTTCCTAGCATTGATGCGGGATTGAGTTAAAAATAATTTGCATATTAATACTATATATTAATACTAGAATGTATTAAATTAACATATAACTTAAAATAATCCGTATTGACAAAGTTCCGTGTAAGTTTATTTTTATTGTCAATATGTTTGTTTATTGCAAATATATCTTTATATTTGCCGTACAGCCATTAAAATAAAATGCTTGCTGTAAATAGTACAATTAGACATAACAGATGTTTACATAGGTTGCATGTTCTATAATTTATTAAGATATTTATAATAATTAATAAATATTGAACGGAAAAGTGATTTAGTTCTTCGGAGACTAAGGTGTTTCATAAATACTATCTAATGTATTTAAATAAAAAAAGAGTATCTAATAAAGATACTCTTTAGATATATGTGAATAGAGTGACCTATTTTGATTTTTATAGGCTTTTCGGAGGATATAATGCGTCCCACCACTCCGGTTGATCTTTCAACCACTTAGCGAACCATGCGTAAATTGTGTTATTCCACAAGATACGTTTCTCATAATCCAGTATATGGTGGTTCTCTCCTTCTACCTGGACAAACGCTGTAGGCTTACCCAATAATTTTAATGCGGTAAACATCTGGATGCTCTCTCCAATCGGAACATTCGTGTCTGCGGTTCCATGTAAGAACAAGATCGGGGTATTGATCTTGTCTGCGTTAAACAGCGGACTTTGTAAAGTGTACATATCCCGGGCATTCCATGGATAACTGTTAGCGCTAGCCAACGAGCTGTATGAATATCCCCAGTAACCTTCTCCCCAATAGCTGGTGATGTCGCTGATTCCCGCATGAGACATGGCCGCCGCGAATATATCTGTTTTTGTTTGTAGGTATTGAGTCATGAAACCTCCGTATGAAGCCCCCATGCAACCGATTTTCTTCGTGTTGACAAAAGGATGCTCCTCACAGAACTTTTTCGTGCCTTCGATGATCTCGTCAGCGGTAAGTTTACCCCATGCGTTGACATGGCGTGCGGAGAACTCTTGGCCGAATCCAGTCGCTCCACTGGGCTGTATGATGTAGACGATGTACCCTAAGCCGGCGTATACATGCGAAGGATAACGGCTTTCCATCACCCGGGCCGTAGGAGTTGTTCCTCCGTAATAATTCACGATCATCGGATATTTCTTAGTTGCGTCAAAATGAGGAGGGAGATAGAAGCGGCCGTAAATCGTATCCCCTTGGGCGGAAACGAAATTCCAATCTTGCACTTCTCCTAAAGTGACGTCTCTCAAGATCTCTTTGGAGAGATCGATCAAGCAGGAAGAGGCGTCGTTTTTCAGGTTATAGGTATAAAGCCTTTGGGAATTGGAAGCGCTTAATCCGAAATAAACCATTTCGAAAGCTTGATTGGCGATGGAGTAATCGGAGATGACATCTTCCTTGGCTTGAAGTTGCTTAATCTTTCCGTTGGACGGGTTTAGACTATACATGCGAACACGGTCCTTATCTTTCGCCGTGATATAGATTTGTTTATCGAGGGCGTTCCACTCGTAGGAATCGACAGAGGGGGCAAAATCTTTCGTAAGCGGCTTTATACTTTTATCTGCTATATTGTATAGGAATAATTGCCCGTCGCTCGTATTCGATGTCTGTCCTTCTTTGATCTTTAATCCGATACCATCGAAAGCCTCTCCAGACGCGTCAACGAGTAATTGGGTGGCATCCGGGGAGAAAACGGCACGGCTTACGAATTTCTCACCTTTTATAAGGGTATCCACATGCATGGTTCGTAGATCCATCTTATATATATATGTACGTGAGAAAGGGCGCTCCGTTAAATTCGGTTCCCTGCGACTGAATAGCAGATAGTGGCCGTCTTGAGATACATCGTTGATGTAAGTAGAAGTATGTCCATAGGTGAGCCGTTGGAACAATCCGGTTCGCAGGTCATATTTATGGATAAACATACGGTTTCTCCATCCCGGTTGGCGATCATCCGGCACCAGTATCTCTTGGATCTCTTTTCGTTCTTGCGGTCCTTTCTCCCGTATGGAGAATAATAGATAGTCTTCGGTAGGCCCGAAGCTGAAAGAACCTTCAGGCAATTGGCTGGAAAGGATGTTCTCCTTTTTACTGGTAGGGTCTAAGGTCACCAATTCCGTGCCTTTCATCCCTTTCCGGGTGTAATAGGCCAGATTGCTTTTAGGCATCCAGCGTAAGCTCTGTCCGTTCTCAACTAATACGGAACCGGTAGCCTTGTCTAGTATCTGGGTAAATGAGGACTGCTTTCCGCCGGGATAGGTTTCTTGATAGGAGACGATAATGAATTTTCCATTCGGGGACAGGCTGGCGGATTGGATGCGTTTACCATCAAATACATCACTTAATGTATAACGTTTCTCCGGATTGACGGTCGCGGTTACCACCGCGTCTTTTTCCGGGTTGAATGAGGCTTTTAAGGCATTCTCTTTGTGGCTCTCAGATAAATATTTAATTACGATTTCATAGCGTCGCGGCTCCAAGGTCAACGAGGCTTCTCCTTGGGTTAGTTTTGTGAGTTGTCCATCCACGTAGACTTCTGAAATCTCAGGGCCATTGATCCTTAAGGTGCCTTTTGTATAGCGGTCACTATTCAGGTAGAAGGAAACCAAATGTAGCGCGTAGGAACAGGCCGAGGTTGGCAAGGTCAGCTCTCCGGAAGACGCTGCGTCAAGGGTTTGTCCGCTTTGGGAAAGGTTGCAGAAAGGAACGGTCGTGTTCAATAGTTCCTTGTCAGAGAATCTCTTACTGTTTACATCCAAGCTATCTGCCAAGAAGGGTTTCTTCACCTCGTAAGGGCCGGCGTAATTATAATGCCGCACGACAACCTCATCCGCCCATAGTGAGCAACAGGAGCATAGGGCTGAAAGAATTAAGATGTTTTTGTTTATCATGATATTTGTTATTTAGTTTAAAATAAGAAAGCGAGATGGCAGGTATCTCTCAGCCATCTCGCTGTATCATTATCTTATAAGATTTCTATCTCATCTACGAACAAGAATGCGGGACTTCCGGCGCCACCGTGCCATTTTGGTAGTTTGCTGCTGTTGATGATAACCTCGACATAGCGGGCCTTTACCGGGGCGAAGGATATCTCTTGGGGATATAAACCGTCCTTGTCGTTTTGGGTTAGCTCTGGGATTTTCTTGGAAGCTACTTCCTTGAAATTCTTGCCATCATCGGATACCTTTACGGTTACGGCGGAGGCTCCCATGATCCAGTCACCTTTCACCACGTTTGTGTTGAAAGATACCTTCTGGATTTCGGTTGGTTCCTTTAGATCGATCGTGGCGTCAAGGTCTTTTCCTTGGAAACCCAGCCAATGGCCGGTCTTGTAATTACTACCTCCACGTAAGCCGTCTACCAATACCTGTGCCCCGTTGAAAACGTATCCTTTGCTGGGTTGCTCTTTCAAGGTGATGGGCTTCATCGTCGCTTTATTGAAGAAGATATCTTCTGAGAAGATGCGGCTCGTACCGTTCGGACGGACAACGATCGCCTTGAATTCGCAATCTTGGTTGATCTGTACCGGGCCTTCATACTTGATGCTGGCGATCGTAGGATCGCTACCGTCTACCGTATAATAGATATCTCCTTCACCCAACTTCGTCAAGGCTATGTCGAGTGTTCCGTTCTCCGTATTGGTGGTCAGGGAGGCGTTAATATCGAAGATATGCTTTCCGTAATTATATCCCAAGCGATCGTAAAGTTGTGTCATGCGGGCCACACGGGGCAGGAACGTCTGATAATCTTTCTTGGACGGATCGCTCCACTGGATATCGGCTACGGCATCGATACGGGGCATGATCATGTATTCTACCTGTGAGAAGGTCGGGATATATTCCGTCCAGAGGTTGGCTTGCGCCCCGATCACGTACTTCTGGTCTTCAGGAGAGATACCGGCTGTCGGCTCAAAAGAATATACTTTCTCTAACGGCAAGTAACCACCGATAGCATCGGGCTCAAGATCCGTATCCGCTGATTGATAGTAATCCAGATATACATATGTATTCGGTGTCATGACTACGTTATGCTTTTGCTTGGCGGCCTCGATACCTCCATCCATGCCTCTCCAGCTCATTACCGTGGCATTCGGGGCCAAGCCTCCTTCTAGGATCTCGTCCCAGCCGATGATATGGCGTCCTTTGCTCTCCACGAATTTCTCCATGCGGGAGATCACGTAGCTTTGCAAATATTCCTCGGCGGAATGCTTCTTATCTCCCTTGATACCTTCCGCCTTGATGCGAGCTTGGCATTTCGGGCATTTCTCCCAACGTACCTTCGGGCACTCATCACCACCTACATGGATATATTCGGACGGGAAAAGATCGATGACCTCGCTCAATACGTCTTCTAGGAATTGCATGGATTTCTCGTTTCCGGCGCAGATCACGTCGTCGGCTACTCCCCATTGGCCCCATACGTCATAAGGGCCCCCGGTGCATCCCAGTTCCGGGTAAGTAGCCAAGGCTGCCAATTGATGTCCCGGCATATCGATTTCCGGGATGATCGTGATATGGCGTTCGGCGGCATAGTTGATGACATCGCGAATCTGGTCTTGTGTATAGAAGCCCCCGTATTCCTTTCCGTCATATGTTCCGGAGTTATGGCCGATCACGGTTTCCTTACGTTTAGATCCGATCTGTGTCAATTCCGGATATTTCTTGATCTCGATACGCCAACCTTGGTCATCGGACAGATGCCAGTGGAACGTATTTTGGTTGTGCAAGGCAAGGATATCGAGATACGTTTTTACCGAATCCACGGGGAAGAAATGGCGGCTGACATCCAGCATCATGCCTCTATAGGCAAAACGGGGATAGTCGTTGATGGTAGCTGCCGGTAATTCTACGTTCATCCCTTGGGCCGTGGCCGGGATCGATTTACGTAATGTCTGGATACCATAAAATACGCCGGCATCCGTGCTTCCGGCGATCCGTATCCCGTTATCGCTAACGGTCAGTTGATATCCTTCCGGATTCTGGATGCTTTGGTCGATAACGAGGCTGATCCCCTTACCGGGCTGGCCGGTAGCGGTTGCTAATTCATAGCCCGTGATTTCCTTGATATAAGAAGCGAGGAACTCGGCGTTCTTCTTCATCTTATCATTGCCCTCCGGATAAAATATCTTCGTGGATGGACTTAGGACGAAAGGATTTCCGTTCGTCAATGTTACTTCTTGTGGCAAAGGCACTACTCCGTAATCTCCTTTTACGGCCTTACCACCGGAGCAAGCGATCATTCCCGTGCAAAATGTCAGGACGAGCGCTAGTTTGCTTAGGCTGTTCATGTGTTTAGAGTTTAGAATGTAAAACAATAATTGATTCAGTATCACCGCCCAAAGATAAATAGAATTAGCCGTTTTATCTAATGCTTTTACACTTTTGATGCGATAACCTTAGGGATTTTGTCTATATATATAGACTATTTATCAACTGGTGCATGATCGTCCACCAGCTGTTGCATGATCATCCAACAGTTGGTGGACGATCATGCAACGGCTGTTGGATGATGAATACTTCTATAAGAAATGTCTAAGGAATATGGAAGAAACACCTAAGGTCTAAAGGGAAAAGGGCTAGGGACTAAGGGAAAAGAAACGTCTTCTTGAGAGGTATTTCCTTGTCCTTCTTATAATATGTATTCACACGTTTTACGGTTGTGCAGCGGATGTAAGCGTCATGGCAGTAGATGAGCGCTTGCCTTTTTTCGGCGGCTTCGGCAAGCATGCGCAGTTTCTCGTTGTATGACGTGACCGGATACGTGTCGTAAGCGGAGATCCATTCCGGGGATACGCTGGCTACAAGGGGGATAACATCTCCGGCAAAGACAAAAGTCCGATCTTCCGTATGGATATAGGGAACAATTTGCCCCGGAGTGTGCCCATCATACAAGCGTAGCTCTATCGTGGGGCAAATCGAAGTGTCGGCATCTAGCAGCCGTAAGGAATTAGCATCCGCGACGGCTTGCATATTCTCGATAAAATAGGAATCTTTCTCCAAGGCGTTCGGATGAAGGAAATTCTCCCATTGCTTGCGGCTAACCCAGTGGTTCGCATTTGGGAATGAGAGAAATAAATGTCCGGTAGATTCATCCTTTTGCGTGGTATAACCGCAATGATCGAAATGGAGATGGGTGAGGACAACATCCGTGATTTCCTCCGGTTGAATTCCCCGGTTTCGTAGTTCCGTGCCGAGGTCTACCAAGTTGAAGAAGCGGTAATAACTTAGTTGTTTTAAGTGTTTATTTCCCGCTCCGTTATCTACTAGGACGATGCGTCCGTCATCTGTTTTTATGACAAGGCTACGCATGGCTAGCACGCAACCATTTGTCTCGTCGCTCGGATAGCGACGGCTCCAAGCGCTTTTAGGAATGGCCCCGAACATGGCGCCTCCGTCGGCGTAGAAGTAGCCGGTATCGATGATTTGTAGTTTCATGGTTTCTGCATTCTTTCTTTGGGGGAGTAAAGGTATGGTTTTTATCATACTCAATAGTATAATAAATGTAAAAATGACTGGTTTAAACGTTCGTTTAGACTAGTCGTCCGCGAAGTTA
>NZ_FR885324.1:0-1765 GCF_000436315.1 Parabacteroides sp. CAG:2
ATGAAACTAACCTAAAACAATTCAATTATGGAGTATTACACCTTTGAACAATTAAAGGAAATGGCTTTTAGTGATGGAATTACTGGTAATAAGGTAGCTGTCGGTATATGGGCTAAAATGAACGGCTTTCTAAAGAAAAAGAAGCAGATAAACAAGCGTAGAATTACATTCTACTTTAAACTGGATAATTGGCAGTCTCGTAATTTATGACTACCGGAGCCTCTCTATAAAGCCGTATCAAGAACTGCATATAATACTTGTTCCGGCATACATATAGCCAGCCAGATAACACAAGGAAGTAAATTACAGATGTTTTTTAAAGATAGTCTTAGTGAAGTGGTACTAAGGAAAAATGAACCGTAGTCTATGGGAAATTTGACACCAAGTATAGGGGAAAAATGATACTCTATACATTACTACAATACTAACATTACAACATAGATAATTCAGTGCTTCGCACTTCATTATCAGATTTTGAGCTTGCGTAGATAAGTAACTAATGATAAAAACGTAACATTATGATGATATACAACAACAGACTGTTCAATACCAGAAAGGAATTGAAGCGGTATCTAGGCGGAACACGTAAATACAACAAGGCTCTGAAAAGCGGAGAGATTTATAATATATATCAAGAAGAATCAAATAACCAACCGTTTGCGCACAATGGAACAACAATATACGACACTGACAAAAGACATTAATAATATAGATAATATGGATGCCATAGTATATGCCTATATAAAATCAAGGATGAACTATAAAACTTCCATTGCGGATAATATTACGGAAAAGGAGATTTCCGAAAAACTAGGCATATCATTAAGCACTGTAAAAAGAAGCGTTGCAAGGCTAAAGAAGAATAAGAATCTTGTTGATAAAGTAATAAGTAACAATGTGATAGCAGAGGGAAGCTACAAGACGTACAACAAATATCATGTGGCAAAATGTAATGAGAACTTCTTCTATATTTATAACAGTTTCTTTAATGATGATATGAACATAGCAAAAGCCAGTGAGAGAATCAACGTAAAGAACTTCTTGCTTAAAATAAAGGCAATATGTAAAAAGGAAACGAACAAGTATATAAGTGAAAGTCCGTATCTGGATGGGCTTAACAAAACGGAACTTTCTAAAAAACTGGGCATTGATACAAAGACATTAAATAAATATCTGGAAATGGCAGTCAATGCAGGACAGATAAAATATATAACTAATGGTTTGCTGATACTGAACAAGTCCATTATTCCAGATTTTAAGAAAGATGATACAGATACAAGAATCTATCATATTATTTATGACTGGTGCATTGATAACGGTGTTGTTCCACCAGACAGAAACGATGAAATAACAGTAATGGAAGATGGCAGTGTCAGAAGAAGAAACAGATTGCTTCTTGAAATAGCAGGAAAGCTAGATTATATGAAAGATGAAGAAATTAGGAGTTTGCTAACTAATAGAATAACTTCCGAAGAAATAACTTTGGAGTATATAGCTAAAGTGCTGAATATAAATAACAAGAAGAAAGAAGATATACAGTATTCCGTCATGCTTGACTAAACTAGCTAATCACCTATATTCAGTTTAGCTAAAAGTCAAGAGAGCAAATATATAAGGTACTTCATATAAGAATCCCCCTCCCCATTCAATCAGTAACCTTAAATATATAAGAGTGTCTGCCTTTACGGACTACGTGCCCCTTAGTCCCCCTCTGTATATTGATATAAAAAAGAATTATTAATCATTTAAACTTTTATCAATATGA
>NZ_FR885325.1:0-2411 GCF_000436315.1 Parabacteroides sp. CAG:2
GCTGACGCCAATCTGCGGATTGATGCCTTGGTACGTGTTTGTGCCGTGGAGGGGGATATGCGGATCGTGAAGCGGATGAAGGAGATCGTTCCTGAGTTCAAGAGCCAGCATTCTAAATATGAGGTGTTGGATGAATAGAGCGAAATAAAAAGTAAATTGCGCTTAAAATAATAGTATTATATAAATGATATTCAGTTGTTTAATCGTCTTCGATGTCTTTGAGGCTTTTATGGATTTATCCGTGAGGGCCTATGCTATTAATGTTGATTTAAATATAGCGTCAAAAAAGAAGAGCCTCCCCAGAGGCATTTGCAAGAAAAGAGAAGGAACCATGTGGGTTTTGTGATGAAAAGATAGGATGATAGAGATTTTGTAGAATCGATATAAGGTCAAGGTTTTGTACCGGTCTTCTTTTCCCGTAAAGGGATTTAGAAGGCTGGTTCTGTTTTTATATATGTATTTGAAAATCCGTATGTAAGTACGGTGTCCGGCCATATGCGGCGCAGGGATAAACATTCCCCCTGCGTTCGCATGATGAAAAAGATCTATGAGCGTTTGAGAGAGAGATTGGGGCATAAGCCCACGGTGAAGAATTTTGACGCGTTCTTGGTAACGTTGGGGCCGGATGAGCGGGAGTCTTGGAAAATGGATGTGTGTAGTTTGGGATATGGAGATTATTATAGGAAGATGCCCGGGGCGTACCGTAAATTTATCCGGAAGTATATGGAGCATGACCGGGAGTGCGAACGGTGTTATATACGTAAGTATACGGTGCGTGGTGATTTGTTGTATTCCCCATTTCGTCCGGAACTCTTGTTGGAGCTAGTGAAGCTTGTGGAGTTTACGGATCGTGAGACTCCCCCTTCCTCCTTGGAAATAGCCTCTTGCCTGTTGATGGGGTTTGATTATCCGGGCTCGGTGCGTGGCTTGGCTTCTCATTTGCGAGAGGTGGGGCATTCTGCGGAAGCAGTCTTGGTGCTCGCTGGAAAGAGGGAGGTGACGGATGAGTTTTAAAAGAGATATGGATTTGAATGTTAGTTAAGAATAGCAGGTTTTTATTGTCTTTGAAAAGAGGTATTTTTGGTTTTTTTTATTTTTAATTAGTTGAATATTACTTGTTTGATGGATAAAACTACGAACGTTCGTCTCTTCTGGGCCATCTTACCTTTGTGTCGTGCTCCATAAGGGGTATATAACCATAAAAATTAAAAGATATGGCACAAGGTTTTAAGTTGGTGTTGCGTCCGTCGAAGCCGGGCGAGAAGGATTCAGAGAAAAAGTTTTATGCGGTGTCGAAAACGAATGGTACCTCTAGTATGAAAACGCTATGTAAGTTGATCTCGGCACGTAGTACGGTGTCGTCGGCAGATGTGAAGGCGGTATTGGATAACCTTAATTTCGTGTTGGATATGGAGCTTCAGGAGGGGCGTATCGTAAGGCTCGGCGATTTCGGGAGTTTTCGGATCTCGGTGAGCAGTGATGGTGTAACAGATAAAAAGGATTTCAATTCGAGTATGCTGCGCCCGCTGCGTATCATTTTCACTCCGGGAGGTGAGTTGAAGGATACGAAGAAGACACTGGAGTACTCACGGATCTCCCAAGATGGTACCACCGCGGAGGCTGGTGGCTCTGATAGTGATAGCCTGAGTGAGATTTAACGTGCAACTGGTAATGGTCGTGCTACTTTGCGTGGCCGGCCTTACCTTAGTGTTCTGTGGTTTTTGGGTGGCTCCTTCCGGTGAGATAGATAACAGCGTACTGGTCACATTTGGGGAGATCTGCACGTTTGCCGGCGCGCTGTTTGGGGTGGACTACTCTTATAAATTGAAAATTAAGGATTGAAAATTGAAAATTTGAGTTAAGATGGAAAAGGATGAGAAGAGATTGACAGAGCATTTTCGTATGGACGAGTTTGTTTATAGTGCGATGGCGGTGGAACTTGGACTTAATAATGCGTTGCCTTCGGAGGTAATACCGGCGATACGGAATCTAATGGTGCGGTTGTTGGAACCTTTGCGTATATATCATCGATAGCCTATGTATATCATGAGTGGCTATCGAAGCGAAGAGTTAAACCGATTGGTGGGAGGTGCCCCTAGCTCGCAACATATGAAGGGGGAGGCGGTAGACATTTACACGGTGGACCGCAACCGACTATTGGAGGACTTGGTGGCAAGCCGCCTGAATTTTGATCAGGCGATCCTTTATCGTACGAAGGGATTCATACATCTTTCATTAAAAAAACAAGGGGTGAACAGAAAACAGATTTTATTTAAATAGGAGGGGGTATGAGTGGATTTTGGAAAAAAGGATACTATATATTGTGTTTTATCGTACGTACATTATATAACTTGTTAAGCCTTGAAAAAAAAACTAAAAAATAATGCCCGATAAATTTGGACCGTATGTTT
>NZ_FR885326.1:0-12341 GCF_000436315.1 Parabacteroides sp. CAG:2
TCTAATACCATGAAAAACACAGTGCAAATATAGATGTTTTATGTTATGTAGCATAATATTTTATTTGCAAATCTCATTTTCTTAACCAGATTTAACAAAACCATGCTTTAAAACATATCCGTAAAATAATATATATCCCCTTAGAACTTAGGTTCATTCTCTTTAATCTCCTTCAAAGGCAAGGTAAACCAAAAAGTGGAACCTACTCCCAATGTAGATTCTACCCCGATTCGTCCCCCTAGTTTCTCGATAATATTTTTGCAAATCGCCAATCCTAATCCGGTACCTTGTTTGCAAGCGTTCAACTTAACAAAGCGATCGAATATAGTTCTACAATCGTCATCCGAGATTCCCATTCCCGTATCCGAGACCGAAACTCGTATTTCATCATTCGATACCTTATAGGCTAATTTGATCTCACCTTCCGAAGTAAACTTAATCGCATTTGTCAAGAAATTAGAAATAACCTGTACGACTCGTTTCGGATCTGAGAAAACGGTCACGGGTTGTGAGCCCCGGTCGAAAACAAATCGAACGTTTTTCGGAATCTTCAAGGCATGTACCGCATAAGTTTCCTCACAGATCTCCTTAAAATCAAAATTTCTCTTCGTAATGTCAAAGGTTCCCGCCTCAATCTTTGAGAAATCAAGGATATCCTCAATCAATTGCAGAAGCAATTCACTATTCTTGTCAATGATATCCACATAAAACTCTCGTTCCTCCTCCTCTATCTCCTTGGTCTCTGCCAGTATATTCGCGAAACCAACAATAGCATTTAAAGGCGTACGGATCTCATGACTCATATTCGCCAAGAACATAGACTTAAGCCGATTCGCCTCTTTAGCCTTAGCTAACTCATATTCTTTCCGTTGACGCTCTCGTTCCACCCAGCGCAATTTATCTTGCATGGCGATCTCATCCGTTATGTCCATCAAGTAATAAAGGATTTTCGCTGGTCTTCCCGCCTCATCATATTTATAAGGGTACGCATACGCTCTCACCCAAACATATTGCCCCTCAAAAAGCTGTCGGTATTGAATACTATATTCACCGATCTCACCCGTAACAATCCTTTTAAAGCCTTGTACAAGTACCCTTTCCCGATCTTCCGGATGTACGATCTCACAAAAATCTTTTTTCGTTGTCAAGTTACTTGCTCTCAATCTGGATTTATTACCTAAAACACGTAAATCCAGATCGATATGCATCTTATCGGTTTTAACATCATATTCCCACAGCAAGGAATCACTGCAACGCATAACCGTTTTCAACTTCGTGAACAGTTCCTCTACTTTCTCCGACTTTTGATATTCTTCCGTTTCATCCGTAAACATTAGTACATATCCACAGATATCTTCAGCCTCTCCTTTCAACGGCACACATTTAATAGACAGACGTAAATTTGTACCTTCCTTTTTTGGGTCTATGTTATAGTACTCATTCGTTTGTATATTATCAAATTCATAATTACAATCGAACACAACCATTTCTCCCTGTTTCAGACGAGCGATCTTGTCCTCTGGAAAATTAGGATTCTCGAAAAGATTTATTCCCATAATATCCTTCCGGCTTATAGCGAACAAATTCTCGTCCGTCCTATTGAGATCCACTAGCTGCCCCCTCTCGTCATAAACTTCAATTCCAACAGGTAATTTCTGGAATAGGGCATTAAAGCTCATTTCCTCTAGCATTTTATTACATTGTCCCATCGTCATATTAAATTATAACCACTAATTCCCAACTTTAAATCAATCAAGCAATCTCCTCTATTATTTATACAACAAATGAACTATAATAACGATTGCAGCAGAAGTTTAAAGTTATAGAAATAATATGAAAATCATACATAATTATGTTGAAAATATATGTTTTCGATATTGAGAAAGAGTCATTCCCGTCCGTTGACGAAAAAAGCGATTCAATGTCGATTGAGACGGAAAATTAGTCAATATAGCGATCTCCTGTATATTTAATCGAGAGTCACGTAGCAACGACTTTACCTCTAGCACTATATAGATAGATAAAAACTCCTTGGCTGAAATGCCACACCTTTCATTCATGATCGCACTTAAATAAGTTGTCGTTATATTCAATTTATCCGCATAAAATCCGACATTCTTGTGATTCTTGAAATTCTCTGCCACGAGACTACAGAAATCATAGATCAATTGCTCTTTTCTCAAACTAGTCCTGAAAGGGATTTTCTTACGCACTTTCACATAATAGTCGTAAACATCCATGTAAAAAATCCCCAAGTAACATATAATCCGCTCCCTCAGAAGCCCATTACCCCGATACCGCTCAAGCTCATTCTCTATCAATTTGCAAAATGATTGAAAACGCTCAATACCATTATTATCCTCTATATTATAGTAAAAATGATCCTTCACGAAAAAATGAAATCCCGGATCAAAATGACGTAAGGAACTTAATACATCCCCATGTAGTACATGTGGTATGATGATAAACTTCGCCGAGAAGTCCTCACTCACGTTCCGCATTGAGCATAACTGTCTCGGAAATAAGAAAATCAATTCATTCTTATTCCATACATGCTTATTATCAAGCAAATGAATGATCGCACTACCTCTATTACATACTGCTATTATCCCGTAATCCAAAAAAGAAGGTTCTGAAGTCAATGGACTATCTTCAATCTGTTCCGTAATAATAAAGTCTTTTTCTAATCCGCCTAAAAAACGATCACATGTATTATACCTATTCTCTTGCATACACTCTTATAAATTAAGGGAATACGAAATCTTACCTTCAACAACAATCAACAGAATAATATTATATTTTGTTCTGTCCGTTAAGGTCCCAAGTATATTCGTTTGATATTTTTCTTTCCTTACCCCCTCTTCTATTAGCCATCAAACCTTATATATCAATGGGTGCTAACGGCTAACCAAGGAAATCATAAAAAAACACAAGACAAAATTATATAATAAAAAATTGACTATTAAATGCATAACTAAACTAAAAGCGTACAAAAACACATCAATTATATACAAAATCGAAACAGACAAAGAATAACCGAAAAAGATCATAAAAATACAGTTAGCTTCATTGACAAAGTAAGTTAACTGAAATACCAAAGCAAGTTAACTTACTTTGCCGATGAAATTAGCTTACTTTGAAAGTACGGATGTTACCCTCGGAAAGGGGCGCTTAAGCAGTGTTCTCAAAAATTCGTGTATTCATGCCTCTATACAAAAAAAGGCTATCCGTCACGGACAGCCAATCTCAATTGTTAACCTTAAATCTAATACCATGAAAAACACAGTGCAAATATAGGCGGTTTTATGTTATGTAGCATACTGAATTATTTGCAAAATTCTTTCACTTAACTCGATTTAACGAAATCATGCCCTAAAACATAGTTATTAACAAGAAAACTATTCGTTCAGATCTAATAGCTTCCCAAGAAATCGTCGAGGGAACGAGTATCATCATCTGGCATCAATTCTTTTTTCAAACGAAATTTGCGTTTATAGATAGCATCCTTCGTCACATTCAAGACTGACATCAGCTCCGCCGAGGTTAGCCGCAATTTGATCAAGCAACAAAAACGAATGGCATCCTCCGTCAAATCCGGATAAGCGACACGTAAACGACTTATAAAATCATCATAAAGAGTATTTACGATCTCGATCAAGTTTCTCCAATCCGAATCCGGCAATATCGTTTCCGATTTAGAAAGTATCTTCAGCTTCTTGAACGTATCCAACTGTTCCAGCAAACACTTCGCCAAACGCTCCTTTTCCTTGATCAAGGATTCCACGTCACGATGCGCTTTCCACTGAGCCGCATGCTGGTATTCCTTCAAACATTTCTCCTTCGCTTCCAATTGCTCCTTGATGTGCGACATCTCACGACTATAACGTTGTATCAAGATTTCATTTTTATCCACAAGACTCGCTATTTCTCTCAGTTCTTTCTCCTTTTTTGTCTTATAAAGGTGATAACGCAAAAAAGATAACAGAAGCAGGGTAAAAGCGACGATGATTAAAATGATCAGATAATAAATATCTACATAGAAATGCTCCGGCTCCTTTAGAACCGAGCTTATGGCAGTAGATGTGTGCAGCGCAAACTTCATATAAATAGTATTTATTATCTTAATACTTCTTTCTTAGAATTCCCTCTCTCCAAATCGCTTCCAAAAAGCCTGTCCCATATCCGATCAATTGGACAAAAGCCGCTATGATAGATAACAACGCAACGATTCCGTTCTTATTTCTCACTAAAGCGTCAAAAAAGATCAGTGAAATATAAAATAACAATAGCCCCCATACCTTTGGAACGAAAAAAGCGGAAATACATACCCCAAGCAGACCTACCACAAATAAGGCCGGCAGGCAATGTACCCATTTCAATGATTCCGGGTACTTCTGGTACAAGATAATCCTAGCGTACCCCGAATGCCATACTTGCCGGAAAAACTGGACGAAATTTGTTCTTCGCTTATGATAGACCCAAGCGCCCGGAAAATAACGGCATTTATAGCCTGCCGCAAAAATTCGGATACTAAAATCTATATCCTCTCCATAACGCATATCAGAGAACCCCCCCAAGGCTTCATACACCTCTTTCCGCATTCCCATATTAAAACTCCGGGGATAGAATGCATCTAAATGCCTCCGGCTTCCTCGGATCCCTCCTGTCGTAAAAAAAGAAGTCATCGAGTAATTGACCGCTTTCTGTATAGCGGAAAAAGAAGAATGCGCCCTGTCGGCACCACCAAAGGCATCCACCTTATAACGCATCAAGGACTCGTGTACTTGTTCCAGATAGCTGGCCGGAACGATACAATCCGAATCCAAGACAATCACGATCTCTCCTTCCGCATAACGTACCCCTTGATTGCGAGCTAAGCCTGGACCTGAATTCTCTATATAGAAATAGCGAATCCTCAAGCGGTTATTATAGGCATTGACTATGGGCTCACAAGGTATAGAAGAACCGTCGTCCACTACGATAACCTCAAAATGTACATATGTCTGCCGGGTAAGGCTGTTTAATAAATCGTCTATCTCCTCCGGACGATTGTAGACAGGAATAATAATTGAAAATACTTCCATTAAGCTAGATTTAATCTGCCGACAAAAGTAAAGAGTTAAAAAGCGTGTGTCAAAAAAGGGCACTGGACAAATAGAGGACATAGCTGGACATCGAATACCCCCTATTTTTTACCCCATAATAGAAAAACTGGACAAAATCCATAATATACGCTCAGTTTATCCATACAGAATAGTCTATTTATCAACAACTTACAAAATACAATACTATCCGTTACTATTTGGACAAAGACTGGACGCACACAATATTATTTCATTCGCACATCTGCCCCCCACATTAATTTTTCCCGAAGCGTCTGATAAAAAGTATGGTTATAGCGTTTGATGACTTTCGTCGTATAATCGGCCTTGCTCATCTTTAATTCGATACCTGCCGGGAATATTTCCGAACGTCCATCCAAAGAGATCAGAAAATATTTATTCCGGCTCTCTACCCGAAGCGTTATTATATCTGAATCCGGAATCACCAACGGACGCACGTTCAAGGAATGCGGAGCGACCGGACTTAAGACAATGCTATTACTTTGTGGGACGATAATCGGCCCATTTACGCTCATCGAATAGGCTGTGGAACCGGTAGGTGTAGCCACTACCAAACCATCCGCCTGATAAGAAGTCAGATATTCCCCATTCAAGAATGTATGAATCGTAATCATCGAGGAACTATCACGCTTCAGCACGGCGATCTCGTTCAAGGCGTAATTATATCCGCGAAACGCACGGTCTTCCGTATATAAACGCAAGAGGGTTCGTTCCTCTACCTTATAGTAATTCTTAAAAATCTCGTCCAGCGTATCCTCAACCTCATTACTGCTGACATCCGCAAGGAAGCCTAGCCGTCCGGTATTAATACCTAAAATAGGAATATCTTGTTTATTTACCCGGGCCGCCGTACGAAGGAACGTGCCATCTCCTCCCACGCTAAGCGCTATATCCAGATCAAACTCATCACCCACTAATAGCCCGCTCACCACTGGCTCAAAACCAAAAGCATCGGTAAGGAATGTATAAAAAGGGCTGTCCACATAAATATCAGCCTCTTGTTCACGAAGCTTCTCAAACAAGCGTTTAATCAGATTCTGTCTCTCGATCTGATATTCACTTCCAAATATTCCAACTTTCATTCTACGCTCCTTACTTTACATATTCATATAATGTAATAACTCATTCATCCGCTGCTGCAACATATCATCCACCATCCCCTTCTCCATAAAATGATAAAGCACCGTATAATTGAAACGCTCGAAACTACGGATCACGGGAGAGGCATCTTCCAAATCAATCTTAAGGGTTATAAGCAGACGGCCCGTATCTTTATCTTGATGGGATAGCAAATTAAGGACATGGGCATTATTCGCCTCTACCAAACGGGCGATATCCGTTAATGAATAATCCTGTGGCATCATTTCCAATACGATCACGCTTCCAGCCGCCTCCGCATTACATAGCTCGGATAAAGCATCTACCAAACGATCCCGGGTAATCGCCCCCAAATAAGTTCCGTCCACGGAAACCACAGGCAACAGGCTCAATCCATATCGGGTTATCATTGCCAACGCTTCATGTAAATGTCCATTTTCCGAAATCGCCGGAGCGAATAAAACCGGCTCACCGATCGTAGCCGAAGGATCCGGCAGCGCCAATAAGTCTTTTTCCGACACTAAACACTGGTATGCGTTATCACTCAATAACGGAAGATGCTTGAGTTTAAAATCCTCCATTAACGCCAACGCATATTCCGCTGTGTCAAAACTTTTTAACACCGGAATTTCCTTTGTTATGAAATCTTTCACCAACATTATTCTGTTAATTCCCTAAATCCTGCTAAATTTGCCGATACTTTTGTGCAAATGTAATGAAAGAAAAAAGATATACGATATACAATGACAAATTTAAGTGTAAACATTAACAAGGTTGCTACTATTCGTAATGCGAGAGGTGGCAATATGCCAAACGTGCTGAAAGTAGCGCAAGACTGTGAATTATTCGGGGCACAAGGAATTACGGTTCATCCCCGTCCGGATGAACGACACATACGCTATAGCGATGTTTATGGACTAAAACCTCTTATCCGGACAGAATTTAACATAGAAGGTTATCCTTGTGATAAATTCATCGACTTGGTATTGAAGGTAAAACCGACCCAAGTCACACTGGTTCCGGACGCTCCGGATGCCATCACGTCGAACTCAGGTTGGAACGTAAAGGACAATTTCGATTACTTAAGCGAATTGGTAGACACTTTTACCTCACAAGGAATCCGTACATCCATCTTCGTCGGAACAGACTTGGCGAATATTGAACTAGCGGCGAAAACAGGTACGGACCGTATTGAGCTATATACGGAACCTTATGCGACCTTTTATCCGGAAGATCGTGACAAAGCGATCGCTCCTTTTGTAGAGGCCGCTCAATTAGCTAAAAACTTAGGATTAGGCGTAAATGCCGGACACGATTTGAACTTAGAAAATCTGGCTTTCTTCAACAAGAATATCCCTTGGCTGGAGGAGGTTTCTATCGGCCATGCCTTGATTTGTGATGCGCTCTACCATGGTTTGCAAGAGACGATCGCTTTATACAAGGCATGCTTGAATAGTTGACAAGTGACAGTTTATAGTTATAAATCATAAATTATAATTCATAATTCGAAACGATGAGTATTTTACTTTCACTACAGGCCGTGGGCTCTCAGGCGGCAGATCAAATGCCGGATTTAACGGCTGTAACCCTTCCTACGGAAGCGGAAATCAATGTGATAGACCTTGCCTTTAAGGGAGGTTGGATTATGGTGGTATTGTTACTGCTCTCTCTGATGGCTATTTATATTTTTGTTCAACGTCTGATCATCATTCGCCGTGCGGGAAAAGAAGACGAGACGTTCATGAATCGTATCAAAGACTATATTCACGAGGGAAAAGTGGACTCGGCTCTCAATTTATGCAGGAGCACCAACACGCCTTCCGCCCGTATGATCGAGAAAGGTATTACCCGTTTGGGCCGTCCGATGAACGATGTACTCGTAGCGATCGAGAATGTCGGAAATTTGGAGATCGCTAAACTGGAAAAAGGTTTCCCCTTGATCGCGACGACCGCCGCCGGAGCTCCCATGCTTGGTTTCCTTGGGACGGTAACCGGTATGGTACGTGCTTTCTTCGATATGGCAAACGCAGGCACCAATGTTGATGTCTCCCTATTATCCGGCGGTATCTATGAGGCCTTGGTAACAACCGTTGGCGGTCTGGTAGTTGGTATCATTACATTGTTCGCGTACAACTATCTGGTATCTCAAGTAGATAACGTCGTGAACAAGATGGAGGCTCGTACGATGGAATTCATGGATTTATTAAATGAACCGGCTAATTAATTGATAATGGAGAATTGAAAATTGAAGATGAGCCAACTCTCCTCTATTTAATTTTCAATTCTCCATTTTCAATTTTCAATTATAAAAAATTATGGCTCTAAAAAGAAGAACAAAGGTAAACGAAGCGTTCAGCATGGCCTCTATGACCGACGTCATATTCCTCTTGCTGATCTTCTTCATGGTTACCTCTACCGTAGTAATCCCGAACGCCATCAAGGTTACCTTGCCGCAAGCGCAAAAGCAAACAGCGGCGAAACCTCTTACGAGGGTAACGATAGACGCGAACTTGAATTACTACGTGGCATTTGGAAAGCAAAAAGAGGTACAGGTCTCATTTGATGAGATCACTCCTTTCTTGCAAGATAGTTACGCGAAGGAACCGGAGATGTTCGTCGCCTTATATGCCGACGAGACCGTGCCTTACAAAGAGATTGTAAAGATACTGAATATAGCGAACGAGAATAAATTCAAGATGGTGCTTGCCACCCGTCCGCAGAAATAACAGATATGAGACTGAATAAGGATGACATATACAGTTTAATCGGTACCGTTGCTTTTCACGGTGTCATTCTACTGATACTTTGGTTTACCGTATTGAAAACCGAGGTACCGGATGAAGACGGGGGTGTACTCGTTAATTTCGGGAATGTAGATGCCGCCGCCGGAATGTTCGAGCCCAAGTATACCGGGCAAGAACCGCCTCAGGAAACGACCACTCCCCCTCCTCCCGTACCGGAGCCGCAAGTGGAAACGCCCAAGCAGGAACTCATCACTCAAGATATCGAGGAAAGCGTAGCCCTTGAGGACGCTAAAAAGAAGAATGAGGAAGAGAAACGCAAGAAACAAGAGGCTGAGAAGAAACGGAAAGAAGAGGAGGAGAAAGAACGTATCCGCCGGGAAGAAGCCGAGAAGAAACGTCTGGCCGAGGAACGCCGCAAGAAGGAACAAGCCATTAGCAACAAGGTGGCCGGAGCCTTTGGTATGGGAAACGCCGAGGGTAACAGCCAAGGCGACGCTGAAAGCGGAACCGGTAACCAAGGAAGTCCGTTCGGTAACTCTGATCACGGGGCGAATGAAGGCGTAGGCGGTTACGGATCATTTAATTTGAACGGCCGTTCCATTGGTGCCGGAGGTCTCCCCCGTCCCGCTTATACGATCCAAGAGGAGGGGCGTATTGTTATCAATATAACCGTAGATCCGAAAGGCAACGTTATATTTGCCGAGGTAGGCCGGGGAACTAATATCGACAACGCCTCCATGCGTAAAAGCGCTTTGGACGCGGCTCGAAAGGCGAAGTTCAACAGTATCAGCGGCGCTAATAACCAGAGTGGTACTATTACTTACGTGTACAAATTTAAATAATTGAATCTTATGAAGAAAGCGATCGTATTCTTAGCGAATGGCTTCGAGGAAATGGAAGCCACGGGAACCGTAGACATTTTGCGTCGCGGAGGTATAGACACGAAAACAGTCTCCATCACCGACGACCGTAAAGTGATTGGTGCTCACAATATGGAATATACGGCTGACGCCACATTTACCGAAATCGATCTTTCGGATGCTGATGCCTTGATCTTACCCGGAGGCATGCCCGGAGCATCCAACTTAAACAATTCGGAACCGGTGAAAGAAGCCTTATTACAACAATACCGTGAAGGACGTATCGTAGCGGCTATCTGCGCAGCTCCGATGGTATTAGGCGGTCTAGGTTTGTTAAAAGGTCGCAAAGCCACTTGTTATCCCGGGTTCGAACCGAAATTGATTGGTGCCACCGTAACAGGCGAGGCTGTCGAGGTAGATGGAAATGTAGTAACCGGTAGAGGACCGGGCTTGGTATTCAATTTTGGCCTAGCTTTAGTATCTGTACTAAAAGGTGATGCGGTTGCGGAGGAAGTTGCGGCCGGATTACTATTATAAGATTTAGATCATCAATCGAAACCCAATAGAATAGGGAACGTAATCCATTGAGTTATGTTTCCTATTCCATTGAGTTTTATCACCTATCCTATTGACTTACGAGATATCCCCCAAAGAGCTCACTGCCCTATTCTATTTTGATCGTTTCAACCGCTTGTCGCTTCGTCCCATCCATGGATACCGCACGATAACGAACCGTGGAGAAATCAATGGAACGTAAATCTATATTCCGAATAACGCTATTGTACATCGTACGGTAATAAATCACATGGTTTCGCATATCCGTAACCGAAGTCCATTGAGTAGCGCTCGGTATATCGCAAGGTACTTGCCCTAATGGGAATTCGATCCCTACGGGAATATCAAAATTATTCAATATCTGGAAACACTGGAAGACCGTTTCCAATGCGGTTTCTTGTTGTGGGGCCGAAGCTTGGTAAAAAGCCGCACGAACGAAACGTGACGGTGGAGTTACGTCACCCGGAATCCCAAGGAAACCGCTTCCCGCACCAAATGAAGACAACTCGATATTTCCTAATTGTTGATTGGGGGCCGTACCCGGGAAAAGATTAACATAATTATTCAGGTTCGTCAGATGCCACTCGAAACTGGGAGAATTAGTCAGAACTCCTAACGTATTCTCATAGAAGTGTAGCTCACCCTTAATAATCTCAAGAACCAGTTGACGTCCCGACGGCTCGGCAAACCGCCAATGAACGGTAGACGCACGGGGATCTATATTGATAACATGCACTTTCTTAACAGCCTCTTTCACCTCCTCTACATTTGAACATTCCCCCAACAACCAAGACACTAATTGCAGATCAGAGATACTTTTATCCCGAACTGCGGCATTATATTTCTCATATTCACCGTACTTTGGAAAATAAAACAATCCAGCCGATAACCCAACCTCATTGAGTCCTTCGGCGATAAATTCCTTTTGCTCCACTGCCAAGCCCACATATCCATAACGTGCCGTGAAAGTCATTCCATCAACCCCATTCGGAGTATACGATCGTTCGGTGTATCCTCTTGGAACCACGACATACTGGCTGTTCAAATTACTTCCACCCCATTCTATCGTACGTGCTACAATAGTCGTACCGTCCTTGCTTTTTAAGGTAATACCGGTGCAAGCCTCTGCAGCGGAAGGATTAATAAGCAAGCCGGCAATCGCAAATAAAATAAAGAAATGTCTCATAAGTATCATTTTTGATAAAAACAAGCGACAGGAAAAGGATGTTTTCAAGAAAAGAAATTTTAGATAGACAAACAGCACTTATTACCGGCGGAGCAAGCGGCATTGGCATCTTAGCGACCCTACGTGCCGCCTTACCTTCAATGACCGCAAAAGGAAAAGGAAGCATCGTAAACGTAGCCTCCATTGGAGGATTGACAGGAGATTTCCGGGGAACTCTTTATGGTATGAGCAAAGCTGGCGTCATCAATTTAACCCGTTACATTTCCGGACAGACTATCATCTCTGATGGAGGTATGACTTGCCATAATCCGACGATAGAGGATATTTCACATTGATGAAAGTTCTTATTTACATTATTAGTAAGAGAGCGATTCCTTCTCTTTATACATTTAGCATATAATGCCACAAAAGTAGCAGGGGCATTTTAACCCCATGTTATTTCAAGACTTTTTTGTATGTTTGCGGTCATTTTATCAAAAAGTATAATATGAATAATAATCTAAAAGGTTTCGCTTATGGAATAGCGACTTCTGTTACATTCGGTTTAATCCCTTTGTTTACATTGCCTCTTATGGAGAAGGGTATGCGGTTTGATTCGATATTGTTCTATCGTTTCTTATTCGCGGCCATCGCCTTATCGGGTATGCTTCTAGCAAAAAAGGAATCTTTCAGAACAGAGATGCGAAACCTACCGATATTGATTTTATTGGGTGCTTTTTATACAGGCTCGGCAATGTTCCTGTTTTGGGGCTATAATTTTATGGCGGCGGGAATC
>NZ_FR885326.1:12351-31145 GCF_000436315.1 Parabacteroides sp. CAG:2
CTATAATTGTATGGGGGGGGGAATCGCCACGACTCTACATTTCACCTATCCGATATTCGTAACCCTATTCATGCTGTTTGTATTCAAAGAAAAAACATCATGGATTACGCTCTTGGCGATCGGGCTCGCTATTTGTGGAGTAGCCCGTCTATCCATTGATGGAGGAGAGATGCGATTAAACGGGCTAGGCGTAATCATCGTATTACTCTCCGCCGTCGCTTATGCCCTCTATATCGTCACCGTCAATAAATCGAGGGTACATGATATGCCGGGACGAAAACTTACGTTCTATGTATTTATCGTCAGTACCTCTTTATTTTTCATAAAAGCACAGGCAGGAACAGGAATCCAACCCATTCCAGACCTGCCCTCTTTTATTAACCTCGTCTTATTAGCCTTCTTGCCAACCGTAGTATCTAACATTACATTGGTACAAGCCGTACACCATATCGGTTCCACCCTAACTTCCGTACTGGGAGCAACAGAACCCGTGACAGCCGTCTGCGTAGGTGTTTTAGTCTTTGGAGAGCCTTTCACCCCTCACCTCGCTTTAGGAATCTTACTGATTATCGTAGCGGTTACATTGATTATCCTGTCCAAATACATACAGAAAAATCTCCATGAGGCCAAGCGATTGTTCAAAGCACGGCACATCTTAAGAACCAAATAACAATACAACTGAAAGCAACACGGCATAGATAAATACATTCCGTGCCATATGCCCTAAAGTTCTATTAAGCTCACGGCCTTGATACTGTTTCATCTCCAGCCATGTGGCGGCAAACAGCACGCTAAAAGCCGCGAATAAACAAACAAGCCAAGGTGAGGCATCCATCAATAAAGGCAGCGTGATCAAAAAAGCCAATATACCGTTCAGCAAATAAGTTACCAACCCGAACGTACGCCCGAATAGCACAATCGTAGTCCGTTTACGAGCCGCCTTATCTTGCTCATAATCCCGGTAATTATTCACGATCAAAATATTAGCGGACAACAGCCCCAATGACAACGAAAGCAAGAATGACAATAAGGAAAACGATAATGCTTGTACATAATACGTAAAACAAACCGGAATAATCCCATAAAACAATACGACACACACATCCCCCAGCCCGTTATAAGCCAAAGGAAATGGCCCTGCTGAATAAGCCAAGACACAAATCGCAATAGCAATTCCTACACCGATGAGCTCCCAGCCGGCAAAGAACAACAAGAAACAGCCACATAGACAAGAAAGCCCCAACGTGATAAAAGTCCCCCATAGCATTGTCTTAGGAGTTATCCAACCGGAAGCCACCGCTCGCTCCGGGCCTAACCGGTCCTCCTTATCCGCCCCCTTCTTAAAATCAAAATAATCATTGGCAAAATTACTGGCTATCTGGGCAAGTAAAGCCACCAAAACACAAAGGATCGCCGGAGCCAATTTAAATACTCCATCCCTGTAAGCCAGCGCACACCCAACTAATACCGGACTAAATGATGCCGGCAACGTTTTCGGACGTGCCGCCTCTAACCAAGCTTGAATTCTCGATCTGTTATTCTCCATTCTATTGTTTTATTCTTAAAATAACTACAAAAATAAAAAACAAATAACATATACTGTTGTTATTATCTAAAGAAATACTTGTATATTTGCGCCATGAAGAATTTTCTATTCATATTAGGTCTGTTGATTAGCTTCATGCTGTTTGCTCCCGAAGAAGGAACAAAGAGTATGGATGAGGTTATGTCTGCGACTAAAGAGGCCGTTATGAAAGAAAAAAACACGGCAGATGCCCAACGTCGTTTCGAAGTATTAAGTAACGAGCTGAAAAGCAGTAACTGCTTAACTCCCCGCAGGATTTCACAAACGGCAAACAACACTATCGAAATACGGATATGGAAAAATATGGAGAAATCCCTTCAAGACATGCGTTTGAGAGGAGTAAATCAACTTCATAGAGTATCTCAACATATATCCACTTATCAGATCATAAATTTATCCACACTTCTGTGTCGTATGGGAGAGCATGTCTTTGCCCTACGAAAACTCATTATTTAGTTTTTAATTGTTTCATATTTGTATCTTTCGGTAAGTCATTGATATGTCTTATCGGTAGGAATATTGCATTTATTAAATCAATATTTCCGGGGAGTTATTGCCCATTTACATTATTATAAACAATTAAAAATTACAATTATGACAACTAATAAATCAGGTAAAATACGTATATATCTTTATGTTCTTCTAACAATCGCAGGTTGTGTATTCGCATGCAGTTCTATCATCCCTAACGACTATATTAAATTAGTAGTAGTTATGGGTACTCTATGTGTTGGTCTATATGGCATAATGAAAGGACTGAGTAGTACCGGGACGTCATCGGAAGAGGAAGTCTTGGAAAAAGAATAATAAAATACAACAATTATCGAATCCTAAAAAAATAAGAAGATCATGAGAATAAATAAGGATTTGGCTGATGCAATCATGATGGTTTCATTTATCGTATTGGTATTAGTCGGAACTACAACATTTGACAATGAGGTTACTAAAAACGTAACCATGGGATCCCTCGGTGTGATTACGGTAGCGATGTTAGTTCTTCGCGTCATAGGATCACGCCAAAAGGAAGAGGAAGAAGCCTTTTAGTAGTTAGTCCATTGGTTTCCTGTTGTTGTCCCGGGGTGACCCGGGATTATCTGAGATACGTTTTTCTACCTACATTATAATAACTTGCTGTTTGACTTGGGTATAGCGTTTTTACGCTTGACAACAGGAAACCGGACTTATATACCTTACACTTTTCTACTGAACTTTTTCTCTTTGACAAGACTAACTGCGGCGGCGGCGAAAAACAAGAAAACACCTCCCGTTAACAAAGCGAACACAGCATGCCCATGATAAACATTACGTACAATCCATCCATGAATGATTCCATTCGTGATCTGAGGTATCGTTATAAAGAAATTAAATATACCCATATAAGTACCCATCTTATCAGCGGGAAGACTATCGGAAAGAATAGCATAAGGCATCGCCAATATACTTGCCCACGCTATACCGATGCCAATCATAGAAAAGACCATCATTCCTGTGTTATTCAACAAATAGAGAGAAACCAACCCTGCCCCTCCTAGGCATAAACAGAGGGCATGAGTCATTTTCCGACCTAAATGACGGGCAATCGGGATCAATAATAAAGCGAATAACATCGCTACAAAATTATAGATACTGAATAACTCACCTACCTTATCGCCAGCCATCGCATATTCGGCGGAAGCAGGATCTGTTGCCCCATATACATGTTCAGCGATAGCAGGCGTAGAATAAACCCACATGGAATACAAGGCAAACCAAGCGAAAAACTGGCATAAACCTAACTGTAACATTATTTTAGGCATATGAAAGATATCATGCATGATCTCCATAAAACCATTGCTATCCCGCCTTTTTTCAATGACCTCACCACCGGAAAGCCGAAACTCAGCCATCTCTTCTGGGGAATATTCCTTTGTCTTAAAAATTGTCCATAATACGCTCGCTAATAAAATCGCCGCACCGGCATAAAAGGCGAATTTAACATTATCGGCAACCTCACCAGCAACCGCCGTATTAGATAAACCAAACACCTTATTCATAATACTCGGCAACAAGGAACCAACGACAGCACCGATGCCGATCAAGAAAGTCTGGATCGAGAAGCCAGTCGTATGCTGCTCATCGGGTAGCATATCCCCTACCAAGGCACGGAAAGGCTCCATCGTTACATTGATGGAAGCATCCATGATCATCAACATACCCGCACCAATCAATACGGGAGATAAAATAGCCGTCTCTGTACCGGGTGACAAGAACAATCCCGCATTCGGCATCAATATCAAGGCAATCGTCGTAAAGATAGCTCCTACCAGAAAAAACGGACGCCGACGTCCTAAACGGCACCATGTTTGGTCGGAATAATGACCAATGATAGGTTGTATGATCATACCTGTCAGCGGAGCCGCTAACCAAAATAAGGATAGTTGCTCTACATCCGCTCCATAGGTTTGAAGTATTCTACTTGAATTTGCGTTCTGAAGGGCGAAACCGAATTGAATGCCCAAGAAACCGAAAGTTAGATTCCAAATTTGCCAAAAACTCAAAAATGGTTTTGTTTTCATGAGAATTATGTTTTTTAAGGTATTTATTTGTTTGGTGACAAACATACGGAATTATTCCGAAACAGGACGTCGTCCCTATTCAAATTCATGCAAAGAAGTAGAGCAAACGTTTTCGGAAGCTACTTTTTTAACGGGTAGACTGTCTCACCACCAGATTTGTCTTGATAATCTTGCTCACGATACGATCCCCGTCACGCACGCCATTCAAACGTTCTATCAGTAAACGCATAGCGATAGCTCCCAACTCATAACCATGTTGATCCACGGAGGTCAGCAGGGGATCGCTAACTTCCGCTAAGCTATTATTCGTAAACCCACAAATCGAAACCTCATCGGGTATCCTCAATCCCTTGGCCTTTACAACATTCAGCACCCCAATAGCGGTCTCATCATTTACGGCGAAGAACGCATCCGGACGATTGGGTAACGACAATAATTCCGGGGTCAACCGAAGCGCCTCGGTATAATTATCACAAATCTTGATTAACTCTTTATCTACCGGTAATCCATTTTTACGCAAAGCATCCTCATACCCCATCCTACGATTATTAGAGATCGCTAAATGAGAAGGAGATCCGAAAAAGGCGATTCGCCGGCAACCGCTACGAATCAAGTATTCAACAGCGGAACAAACCCCGGCATAATCATCAACGACCACCCGGTCTGTCAAGATCCCCGTGCATATACGATCAAAAAACACCATAGGTATATCGCTATCGATTAGTTCTTGGAAATGATTGTAGATCGTCGTTGTTTTAGCGACAGAAGCCAAGACACCGCAAACACGTGCTTCCAATAAAGCTTGCGCACCTTTTACTTCTTTCTCATAATTCTCATTACTTTGACAAATAATAACACGATACCCTCCCTTTTCCGCCTCATCCTCTATACCGGATAAAACAGAAGAAAAGAAATAATGTACGATCTGCGGTAAAATAACACCGATTGTTTTCGTATTATTTGTCCGTAAACTCAAGGCTAAGGCATTGGGCTTATATTTATGTTCACGAGCGTAAGCATTCACTATATTCTTGGTTTCTTGGCTGATATCCGGATGATCAGCCAAGGAACGAGAGACTGTTGACGGGGAAATATGCAAGGCTTTCGCTATATCCTTTATCGTGATTTGACGCTTTTTCATGGTTCTCTTTTTTATAAAATCAAAGATATGTATTTAGGTCATACAATGCAAACGTTTGCGAGAACGTTTGCGTAAATTTATAGGGGTATCGACAAACATTTTAACAACATGAGAGGTTTGATAAACATACATTTGCATTCACATACTATGGCTAAAATTCAATAAATATAATAGAGTATTAATCTTAAACTGTCTAATGCATGAAACAAAAAATGTATTCTTGCGACGCAAGAGTAATCTTATCTATCTTGATAGGATTGTTTCTCTCCTGCAATGTTTTCGCACAAGACGTCACGATCAAAGGCAACGTGAAAGATGCGAAAGGTGAACCCATCATTGGGGCTAGTATCCTTGAAAAAGGAACTACGAATGGAACTGTTACCGATTTCGACGGTAACTTTATGCTTTCGGCGCCTAAAGGAAGTACGATCGGTATTTCTTACATAGGCTACAAATCACAAGACATTATCAACCAAGGACAAAGTAATTTAATTGTCGTATTACAAGAAGATACGGAAGTATTGGACGAGATTGTCGTAATCGGTTATGGTACGGTGAAGAAAGATGACGCTACCGGTTCCGTGACGGCCATTAAGCCAGATAAGATGAACCGGGGTTTGACCACCACCGCAACCGATATGATCAACGGTAAAATCGCCGGCGTAAATATCACGACTGACGGTGGAGCTCCGGGTTCGGGAGCCAGTATCCGCATCCGTGGTGGTTCTTCCTTATCGGCCAGCAACAACCCGCTGATCGTTATCGATGGACTTCCGATCGACAATGACGGTATCAAAGGGGTATCCAACCCGTTGAGTACGATCAACCCGAACGATATCGCAACATTCACCGTATTAAAAGACGCATCCGCCACAGCGATCTATGGTTCGCGTGCCTCTAACGGTGTGATTCTTATCACCACTAAGAAAGGTGAAAAAGGCTCCCGCCCACGGGTTACGTACGATGGAAACGTTTCTATCAGCACGAAGACCAAATCAATCGATGTTATGGGAGCTGACGAATATCGTAATTTCGTAACGGATCGTTTTGGGGCGGAATCAAGCGCCGTTAAGTTATTAGGAAAAGAAAATACGGATTGGCAGAAAGAGATCTTCCGTACAGCCGTGGGAACCGATCATAATATCACGGTATCCGGAGGCTTGAATAATATGCCTTATCGTGTATCCGCCGGATATACAAACCAAAATGGTATATTGAAAACCTCTAAGTTCGAACGTTATACTGGATCTGTAAACCTAGCTCCCAGTTTCTTCGAAGATCATTTAAATATTAACTTCAACGCCAAGGGAATGATCTCAAATAATCGTTTCGCCGATACGGGAGCTATCGGAGCGGCAATCGCATTCGACCCGACTCAACCAGTCATGAACGGCAACAGTAAATACGGAGGTTATTTTGCTTGGGAAAATGCCGGTGAATTTATCTCAATCGCTACAAAAAACCCGGTAGCGATGCTTCAACAGAAAAAAGAAGAGGCTAATTCTAAAAACTTGGTCGGTAATATCCAAGTTGATTATAAATTCCATTTCCTTCCCGAATTACGTGCGAACTTGAATTTAGGTATGGATATGGCTACCGGTACGCAAGACATTTACTATCCGAAAGAATCTCCATTAGGTTACGTGGATAACGGCAAAACAGGTTATGAGACAATCGACAAATACAATCACCTATTGGATTTTTATTTGCAATACGCTAAGGATTTCAATGAAAAGCATCATTTTGATATCATGGCTGGTTACTCTTGGCAACATTTCCATCGTTCCACAGAGAACGCATACAATAACTTGAACGGAGATAACCCGACTTCTTATATTTTCAAGACAGAAAGTTATTTGATCTCTTTCTTCGGACGTGTCAATTATTCATTCATGAATCGCTATCTTATCACCGCGACCTTACGTAACGATGGCACTTCCCGCTTCTCTAAAGACAACCGTTGGGGATTGTTCCCTTCCGTGGCTTTAGGATGGAAGATCAAGGAAGAGGGCTTTATGAAAGACGTGGACGCTGTATCGGATTTAAAACTACGCTTGGGTTATGGTATTACCGGTCAACAGGATATCTCGCAAGGAGACTACCCGTATATGGCGACTTATTTCGCGGGACAAGACGGAGCCTACTATCAATTTGGCGACCAATTTGTTCCTATCGCCCGTCCCGACGGTTACAACCCGAACTTGAAATGGGAGGAGACTACTACTTGGAACGCCGGATTCGACTTCGGATTCTTAGATAACCGTATCACTTCATCCTTGGATTATTATTACAGAGAAACTAAGGACTTGATCAATGTGATCGACGTACCGGCCGGAACAAACTTCAAGAACCGTATCGTCAGCAATATCGGTTCTTTGAGAAATCAAGGTGTTGAGTTCTCCATCAACGCTAAAGCGATCTCAACCTCTGATTGGAAATGGGACCTAGGCTTTAATGTCGCTTGGAACAACAACGAGATTACGAAGCTAACCGCACAGGATGACGCCTCATCCATCGTATTGGCAGGAACCGTAGAAGGTGGTACCGGGACCATGATACAGGCACAAGGTGTGAATCACCCGGCGAACTCATTCTATGTATACGAGCAGGTATATGATCAACAGGGTAATCCGATCGAAGGATTATACGTGGACCGCAACGGAGATGGTGTGATCAATGACGAGGACCGTTATTTCTGCCATAAACCGGCAGCCGATGTAACGATGGGCTTTACTTCTAAATTGGTATGGAAAGCATGGGATTTCAGTTTCTCACTTCGTTCCAACCTCGGGAACTATGTATATAATAATGTAGCCTCATCCAATGCGGCATTAAGTGAAGGTAGTATTAACAATAAAGGCTATCTATCCAACCGTCCGCTATCCGCTTTCGATACGAATTTCCAGAACATGAACGTATTGTCCGATTATTATGTACAAAACGCATCCTTCTTACGCTGCGATAATATCACGTTGGGTTACTCTTTCAACAAATTATTCGGCGTATTGGGCGGACGTATCTACGGAACCGTACAGAATCCTTTTGTTATCACGAAATATAAAGGATTGGATCCGGAGGTAGCGAACGCAGCTGATAAGACCTTCGGTATCGATAAGAACGTATATCCTCGCCCATTGGTAGGTATACTCGGTGTAAGTCTTAACTTCTAATTTTAAATCAGGATATCTATATGAATACGAAATTCTTTAAATATATAATACCGGCTTTATCGCTGGTTTTCAGCGTAAACTTCACCTCTTGCCTAGGTGATCTCGATGTTACGCCTATCGATCCGAACCTAAACGTAGAGTTCGATCAGAACGCCAATTTCGCCAAGATCTATGCGGGATTAGCCATCACAGGAAATAAAGGTCCCGACGGACAAGGAGATATCGCCGACACGGATGAGGGAGCGTCGGGTTTGATGCGTATGCTATTCAACCTGAATGAGCTTCCTACGGACGAGGCGATTTGCGCTTGGTCTGGCGACGTGGATGTATATCCCTTGAACTTCGCTAAGTTTACCGCCTCGAACGGTGTGGTATTGAATATGTTCAACCGTCTGTACATCCAAATCGCTCAGTGTAATAACTTCTTAATACAGACAGAGGGCAAGGATGACGAGGAAAGTCTTACACAGCGTGCTGAAGTTCGTTTTATCCGTGCCTTGGATTATTATTATTTGATTGATTTATATGGCAATGTCCCGTTCGTTGATGAGAACACGGGTATCGGTACCTATGTTCCCGAACGGATTACCCGGGCGAATCTCTATACCTATATAGAGAAAGAGTTGAAAGAAATCGAGCCACAAATGAAGGCTCCCCGTGCAAATGTATATGGACGTGCCGATCAAGCCGCCGTATGGATGCTACTTTCTCGCTTATATCTGAACGCAGAAGTATATACAGGTACCCCTCAATGGTCTGCCGCCGCTGAATACTCAAAGAAAGTCATGGACGCCGGTTTCTCTCTGGCTCCTAATTATGGAGATAATTTCCTTGCAGATAACAACACCTCTCCCGAGATGATCCTGCCGATTTGTTATGATGGCGTACAGACCCGCTCTTGGTCCGGATTGTTCTTTATCGCCAGCTTTATCAGTGGTGACATGAACGCACTGGTTGATTTCGGGACTAAAGAAGCATGGGGTGGTAACCGTGCCCGCATGGCATTGGTGAAAAAGTTCGCTTCTGACGGAGACTTATCGAAAACAACTGATACACGTGCCTCTTTCTGGACTACAGACCGTACATTCGAGATCAATAAGCCGACCGAGTTTACAGAAGGTTATTCTGTAACTAAATTCAAGAATATCACGAAATCCGGACAAATCGGTCACGATCCGAATCAGCAGTTCCCGGATATGGATTTCCCATTGTTCCGTTTAGCCGAGGCTAATCTGACCTTTGCCGAAGCCACAATACGGGCGGGAGGCGATAAACAAGCCGCTTTAAGCGCTATTAACCAGCTACGGAAAAGAGCGAAAGCCACGGAAATTACGGCAACCGATCTTACTTTGGATTTTGTGCTTGATGAGAAGGCCCGTGAGTTCTATTTTGAGGCGCAACGCCGTACGGATTTGATCCGCTACAATAAGTTCACCTCCAATTATACTTGGGATTGGAAAGGCGAGACAGCGGGAGGTACTTCAATCTCCAGTCACTTCTCATTGTTACCGATTCCTTCGACCCAACTCGTGGCAAACAGTAACTTGAAACAAAATCCGGGTTATTAATCGTAAAACCTATTAATAAGTAACAATTATGAATAAAGTCAATATATTATCCATCGTGTTTGCGGGCATCTGTGCTTTTTCTGCCTGCACGGACGATAAAGATCCGGTTATCAATGACCTAAAGGACTCAGAAGGTAATAATATATCTTTTACCCTCAATGCTCCGAATAACAGTTCATATACTTTAATGCCGGAAAATGCCAGTAGTATCATCGATATTTTTACCTGTGAACAACCGGATTACGGTTTTGCGGCAGGTGTAACGTATACCGTACAAGTCTGTGAAGGAGGAACTGAATTCGAGAAATTCGAGTCGCTGCCAACTACCGGTTCCGGCGAAAAAGTCTTGATCAAGACATTCGAGCTGAATGATGCCATGAACAATTTGGGAATGGTTAATCCTACCGTAGCTTATAATGTGGACTTCCGTCTTAAAGCATTTATTAACGACAGTGTTCCCGAACTTTATTCGAACACGGTAAACATGGCGATCACTCCATATAGTGGCGCCCGTACCCAAGTTTATTTTGTGGGTGACATATTCGACAACGGATGGAACAATAACGACCCATCGATGCGTATATTCGCTGATGACGATGTCAATAATATGTTATTCACTTACACAGGTTTCGTAAAAGCCGGTAGCGCATTCAAGATCATTCAAACCCCGGGTGATTGGGGCATTCAATGGGGTTACGACAGCGACGGAGCATTAAGCAATGACGGCGGTAGCGGTAATATCGAAGGCTTCACGCAGGATGGCTATTATACGATCACGTTAGACTTGGCTGGTAACAAATACAGCATCGAACCTTATACCGGAGCGACAACCGAATACAAACAAATCTCCCTGATTGGAGACTTCAATGATTGGGGTGGTGATCTAGATTTACAACAGGCTAGTTACGACAAGCACATCTGGATCGGCGAGAAAATAGAGATTCCGTCCGATGGCGGTTTGAAATTACGTGCGGATCATGACTGGGCCGTAAGTTTCGGTGGCAGCAATAGTTTATGGAACGATAAACAAGGACAATTCGCCAAATTTGACGGAGGTGATAATGTAAAGGTTTCCGCCGGTACCTATTTTATCAAGTTTAATGACTTAACGAAACATATCATTCTACTAGCCGAATAAGGCATTACTTAAATTACCATCCTTTACTTGATTTAAAAGTCAAGTAAAGGTGGTAATAGATAAAAGTAACGCTTGTGTTTATGAATTATGCCTCAAAAGATATGTTTTAGAACATGATTTTGTTAAATCAAGTTAAGCAAATGAGATTTCCAAACTATTCATTATGCTACATAACATAAAATCTCTATATTTGCACTGTGTTTTTCATGGTATTAGATTTAAGGTTAACAATTGAGATTGGCTGTCCGTGATGGATAGCCTTTTTTTGTTTCCTTCTAATAGTACATATTGGATTTGATGCCATTGCTGACATACAACAAACCATTCTTTCTCGTGATATAAATATTGTTTTCTCTAGCCAACCAGCCAATAGCCAAGGCTAGGTCCTCAATACTTAAAGACAATTTACGGCTTAACTCTTGCGTAGATATTTCATTTACCTCGTTTAGCGCATGCCACACTTTTCCTGCGTTTAGTCCAATTCTTCCTTTTTCCATAATCAAAATACTTTTCTAGTAAACGAACTATATTCTTTTTGTTTCCTCTTTCCTACGATTAGTAGTCATTTGTAAAGTTCGCCCTTAAATTTTAGGGAATCAATATCCATTCTTTCGTTTCTATGTTCTATTTTTATTATCTTGAATAATAAGTATTTATTAATTCCTATATTTGAGACGAATTACCGATTAGATATGGAAAAGGAAATGCTCACATTCGATATCACGAACGATTTTATCGTCGGAGATCGTATCACAAAAGAGACGCTAAACAAATACAGCAAGCTGCCTCATAAGATAAAGGCAGGTTTGTTTCTCCTTTGTGTAGAAGGTTCCGTGCAGGCTTCTATCAATCTAGCGAAGTATACGATTAACAAATATGATTTCGTGACCTTAGTGCCCAGCAATTTTATCCAGTTCCATGAAATATCGGACGACGCTCGTTTCTATTTCGCCGGATTCTCTTCGGAGTTTATGACAAACATCAATTTTATTAAATCAACCATGAGCTTTCTTCCCGTTATCACGGAACATCCGATCATGCCGCTGGAAGAATCTGTAGCTCAATTATATATTGACGGATACCGTTTATTGATACGTGCGCAATCCTTATCCCCGTCTTATTCTATGGTAAATAAAAACCTAGTCATCGCTTATCTCACGATATTCATGCAAGGAACGGCTGAGTTATATAAAAATCATAGCCATTGGACAAATGGAATCCGTACGCGCACCAATGAGATTTACCGTAAGTTTATCCAACTTGTCGTAGAGCATTATACCACCGAGCACAGCGTTTCTTTTTACGCCGCTCAATTAAATTTGTCGTTACCTCATTTCTGCACGACTATTAAGAAAGCGATCGGACTTACTCCCTTGGAAATCATTTCCTCCATTATCACGATGGATGCCAAGGCACAATTAAGATCGACAGACTTAACCGTAAAAGAGATCGCTTTCTCTTTAGGCTTTAACAACCTGTCTTTTTTCAACAAATATTTCAGGCAGCATACGGGAATGACACCTCAAGAATATAGAAGAATGAAAATTCCCTCAAGCACGTAGCCGGCAATCACTTCTTTTGTAAAACCATACGATCGATATCGGGCATCCATGAGTTTCCATTCGATAAGCGTATGCGATTCATACCGGGTTTCAGACGGATCTCTATTTGCTCGCTAGCGACCTCATGCGCAGGATGAGCCTCTACATTTTTTACGACAACTCCATTAACTTGACAAATTAATTCTCGATTCTCCGCACACTGATAATCCACGGACATCAAGTATAAACCTCCCTCACGACTGTATACATTATGCCATTCCAGATAATTGCTATCACGATTACCTAATCCCGTAACCTTCGCACCTCCAGAGCAATTCCCGTCATCCTCATAAATCGCCGTTCCAAACGCTTTGTGATTTTTTATTTCTTGATAGTCTTGCAACCAAGCACATTCCGCCTCATAGACCGTCCGTTCTCCCCTTTCCAGTCCATCCAGACGGAAAATACGTGTCCCATGCGCAGGTATGGTTACGGAAAAATCCCGATCCTTGTACTTTCCAAGATCTCTCCTTTCAAATAAGTCCCGTACACTCACGTCGCCCCGCAAATAGAAATCGGCAAAATCCAGATGAATAGTCCGTTCCTCATCCGTAGAGTTATAGACGGCGACAGCGCATGTATTCCCATTCACTTCTTCCAGATCCTTTGTCAAGATATACACTCCATCCATTTGCTTAACGACATAAGCTTGCAAGCCTAGTACGTCTTGATTTAACGCTATCAGTTCCTCGTTTTTCAGTAGCCGCAAAGATTTCTCAGAGATGGTAGTCAGATCACAGCCAATCAATAAAGGGGAGCTCATAATACACCACATTCCAAAATGAGTTTTATCTTCTTCCTCACTCATTCCACGGCCGATCTCAAGCATATCCATATCATTATATTTTCCTTCGCTCGCATAAGCGGACAAATATAGATTCTGCCGGATAATATTCTTCACGGACTCCCAGCTAGGATTTATATCTTGCGAGATACGCCATGAGAAGGCAACGTCATGCACCCACGTACCGGGAAAATTCCAACGACATACATTCATACGCACATCTTTACGGCCGGTAGCTAGTATCGCATTATGGATCGCCGTGTATCGCTCTTGCTCATCCAGACCTAATTGATCGAAATTCTGTTTGGCGTCGCCGCCACAAAAGTCGATCTTAATAAAATCGAATCCTATTTCCTTAAAGAAGTAGTCCGCATCCTGACGATCGTGCCCATAAAAGCCGACATTGATCCCTAAAGAATCCTTATCCCAAAAGGAGCCGCAAGTATTCCGGCCCGCATCGGAATAAATACCCGCCTTAAACCCTAACGCATGGATATGATCTACCGTCTGCTTCAAGCCATTCGGAAAACGGACCGGATGAGTGATTAACTTCCCGCTCGCATCCCGTCCCCCAAAATACCCGTCATCAATATTAATATATTTATATCCAACCTCTTTCAAGCCATTCCGCGACATCGCATCAGCTTGTTTCATTATCAGTTTGTCGCTGATATTCACTCGATAGGTATTCCATGAGCTCCATCCCATCGTGGGAGGATCATACGCAAAAACAGAAGATGCCAAGAGAAGTAAGGCGATTGATATATAGTTTCGCATGGTATAAAATTTTCATGTATAACGTTCTTAATCAAACAAAAATAAGAAAAGTGTATCAGACCGCCAAATCGGGATAAACGAAAAAAGGGAAGTATGCCTTTTTGACGTGACATACTTCCCTCACTTATATAAACTCTGTATTTGGATTACCAGATAACCACCCGATCAACCGGAGCCATAAACATCGGATCGCCCTCTTTAATGTCAAAAGCGGCATAGAACGGGGCGATATTACGCAAGGCAGCGTTCACACGCCATTTTCCCAATGAATGCGGGTCGATCTTGGTACGACGACGGATCTCCTCGGGACGGATATTTTGTCCCCACAACGTCGCATACCCCAAGAAGAAACGTTGCTCATTCGTGAAGCCATCGATCGGGGCCGGAGTCTCTTTGCCCTTCAAGCTATTCAAATAAGCTTGGTGAGCGACCAACAAACCTCCGTGGTCGGCGATATTCTCACCCAACGTAAAACGTCCGTTGGCATGAAGCGTATCTATTACGATAATCTGGTCATATTGATCAACCAATTTATCAGCACGCTCCGTGAAACGGACAGCATCCTCGGCAGTCCACCAATCGATCAAATTACCATCCTTATCGTAGTTACGTCCCTGATCATCGAATCCATGCGTCATCTCATGGCCGATTACCACGCCGATAGCGCCATAGTTCACCGCATCGTCGGCATCCGGATTAAAGAATGGAGGCTGAAGGATCGCAGCCGGGAAACAGATCTCATTCGTAGTCGGATTGTAATAAGCGTTCACGGTCTGCGGATTCATATGCCAACGAGACTTATCGACCGGCTTATCCACGTCCGCCAATTGATAGGCCATATCGAAGATGTTAGAACGGCGAACATTCGCCCAATAAGAATCGTCCTTGATCTCCAAACCACTATAATCACGCCATTTGTCCGGATAACCAATTTTCACCGTAAAGGCAGCCAATTTCTCTTGCGCTTTCGCCTTAGTCGTATCGCTCATCCATTCCAAGCCGTTGATCCGCTCGCTCAAAGCGGTCTGCAAATTCCCCACCAGCGTTAACATCTTTTCCTTGGAAGAAGCCGGGAAGTATTTCTCTACATACATCTCGCCGACGGCCTCGCCCAACGCACCGTTTACCGTATTCAACGAACGCTTCCAACGAGGTTGTTGTTCCTGCTTTCCGGACATTACCTTTCCATAGAACTCAAAATCAGCGTCTACAAAATCATCACTTAGGTACGGAGCCGCCGCGCTCAATAAATTAAACGCCAAATAATATTTTTGCTCATCGACCGTCGTATTCCGCAAAGCCTCACTCATATCCTTATAGAAGTTGATTTGCTTCGCATCCAACTCTTTCAGCCCGGCTAATCCCATGGATTCAAAATATACATCCCAATCCAACGGGGATTCTATTTGCTTGAAATCCTCGTAAGCCAATTTATTATAGTTCTTCTGGGAGTCACGCAAATCCTCACGGCCATAAGAGATCTCGGCGATAGCCTTCTCTATTTTCATCACGGCATCCACCGCCGCATCCGCTTGCTCCGGACTTGAGCCGGCCAATGTAAATAATTTATTTATATAAGCCCTGTAAGCATCACGCATCTTGGCGGAGCCTTCATCTTCCAATAAATAATAATCCCGATCGCCCATTCCGATACCAGCCTGATACAGCTGGACGATATTCATGGCACTATTCTTCTCGTCAGCGCCCACGAACAAAGCGAAGAACGGAGCCATGCCTTCCTTATGAAGCGTAGCCACCATCTTAGAGACATCCGATTTCGTTGCCAGCGCATTGATAGCGGCCAGTTCCTCTTTGACAGGAGCCACTCCATCGGCATTCAACTTCGTGCTATCCAATCCCATCGCATACAAAGCGCCGATCTTCCCGGCGACACTGCCCGCCTCATGGGGCGTAGCGCTAAGTTCCTCGATCAATACCCGGAGCTGTTCTTGGTTATTCTCTAGTAATTGGTCGAAAGTTCCGAAACGAGCGTATTCCGGTTTCAAAGGATTATTCTTAATCCATCCACCACAAGCGTATTCATAAAAATCCGTGCCTGCGGCAACCGTGGTATCCATATTCGCAGGATTAATAGCAGCGATCTTCACTACCTCTTTCTGAGGAGTGTTACAACTCGCTAAAGCGACTATCCCAGCCGCTAAAAACGGAAACATTTTTCTCTTTCTCATTTTGTTTAGTCTTTTGCCTTAAAACCTTACAAAGATACGATAAATACGCAAAAGAAAAACATGTACGTGTTTCTTTTAAAACATGTACGACTTTTTCCGAAAACACGTACGTGTTTTTCGAACGATAAAAGGATTCATGTATTCAAGAATAAGTGTATCTTTGCCAACAAATCATTTATATCATGAAGAAACTAATAATCAGCGTTTGGGCATTTATCGCCCTTCCCTTATTCGCTCAGCGAGACGCGAATATCCGTATTTATCCGGAGCAAGGTAACCAACAGATCAGTAAACATATTTACGGGCAATTCGCCGAACATCTAGGGAGTTGTATCTACGGTGGCTTATGGGTGGGGCCGGAGTCCGACATCCCTAATACCCAAGGATACCGTACGGATGTCTTAAACGCGTTGAAGAAACTACAGATCCCGAACTTACGTTGGCCGGGCGGTTGCTTCGCCGACGAATATCATTGGATGGATGGAATCGGCCCCAAGGAAAATCGCCCGAAAATGGTGAATAATAACTGGGGAGGGACGATTGAGGATAATAGTTTTGGAACCCATGAGTTCTTGAATCTATGTGAGTTATTAGGTTGTGAGCCTTACATCAGCGGAAACGTGGGAAGCGGTACGGTTGAGGAAATGGCTAAATGGGTGGAATACATGACCTCGGAAGGAGACAGCCCTATGGCCAACCTACGCCGGAAAAATGGCCGGGATAAGGCATGGAAAGTCAAGTTTTTCGGCGTTGGGAACGAGAGTTGGGGATGCGGGGGCAGTATGCGACCGGAATATTATTCCGACCTTTACCGTCGTTACTCTACGTATTGCCGTAACTATGATAGCAATGTCTTGTTCAAGATCGCCAGCGGTGCCAGCGATTATGATTACAACTGGACCGAGACGCTGATGAAACAAATCGGCGGACGCATGGATGGTATCTCTTTACATTATTATACAGTAGGAGATTGGAACAATAAAGGCTCCGCTACCGATTTCAACACGGAGGATTATTACTGGACCTTAGGAAAATGCCTTGAGATAGAGGATGTCGTTAAAAAGCATATCGCTATCATGGATAAATACGACCCGAAGAAAAATATAGCCCTCATGGTAGACGAATGGGGTACTTGGTGGGATGTGGAACCCGGTACGATCCCCGGCCATCTGTTCCAGCAAAACACGATGCGCGACGCTTTCGTAGCCGCTCTTACCCTACATGTCTTCCACAAATATACGGACCGAGTGAAAATGACCAACATCGCACAGATTGTCAATGTATTGCAGTCCATGATCCTCACGAAAGGCAAGGACATGGTGCTTACGCCTACTTACCATGTGTTCGAGATGTACAAGGTTCATCAAGACGCTACCTTTTTGCCGATGGATCTAATCTGCGACAAGGAGAAAGTAAGAGACAACCGGGAAGTGCCGGTCGTAAGCGCCTCCGCATCCCGGGACTCGCAGGGTAAAATCCATATCTCGTTGGCAAACGTAGATCCCCGGCAAAGCGAGAACATCCATATCGACCTGCAAAACGTAACGATAAAGAGCGTGAACGGGCGTATCCTGACAGCGTCCTCCATAAACGACTATAACACATTCGATTCGCCGGAGAAGGTCAAGCCGGAAGTTTTCAAGGGAGCCAAGGTGGAAAAGGGAAAGTTAAGCGTCAGCCTTCCTCCCATGTCGATCGTCGTATTAGAAGTTTTATAAAAAGACGGACAATAACATGGCAATGTTTCTATAATTATTAACTTTGCCCGAAGAATTAAAAAACACATTAAAGAAACGCATTATGAAACCTACATTATTTGTATTGGCAGCCGGAATGGGTAGTCGTTATGGAGGATTAAAACAATTGGACGGCCTAGGTCCCAATGGCGAGACCATCATGGACTATTCTATTTTCGATGCTATTCGTGGCGGGTTCGGTAAACTTGTATTCGTTATCCGCAAATCTTTCGAGAAAGACTTCCGTGAGAAAATCATCTCCAAATATGAGAACCATATCCCGGTTGAAGTCGTATTCCAAGATTTGAACGATCTTCCGGAGGGCTTCACTTGCCCGGAGGGACGTGAGAAACCGTGGGGAACCAACCATGCCGTATTGATGGGCAAGAAGGTTATCAATGAGCCTTTCGCCGTAATCAACGCCGATGATTTCTACGGACGTGACAGCTTCGCCGTATTAGGCAAGCAATTGTCTGAGATGGATGGCAAGAAGAATGATTATTGCATGGTAGGCTACCGTGTAGGTAATACGTTGAGCGAGAGCGGTTCC
>NZ_FR885326.1:31165-64171 GCF_000436315.1 Parabacteroides sp. CAG:2
GAGCGGTTCCGTGGCACGTGGTGTTTGCGCCACGAACGAGGAAGGTTATCTGACAGGCGTCGTGGAGCGTACCGCTATCGAACGTATCGACGGAGATATCCAGTTTGTAGACGAGAACGGAAAGAAGGTCGTATTGGAAGAAAACACGCCGGTCTCCATGAATATGTGGGGCTTCACTCCCGATTACTTCGAGTATTCCGAGGAATATTTCAAGGAGTTCCTAAAAGCCAATATGGGTAATTTAAAGAGTGAATATTTCATCCCGTTGATGGTAAATAAATTGATCACGGAAGGAACAGCCCGTGTGAAAGTATTGGATACAACCTCCAAATGGTTCGGCGTAACTTACGCAGCGGATCGTCAAGGCGTTGTGGATAAGATCCAAGCCTTGGTAGACGCAGGCGAGTATCCAAGCGAATTATTCTGATTATAAGGCCCTTATGGCTGATTTCTCAGCAAGAAGTAACAGCCGTGGCCTAAGACTCTTATCGTATCACCCTTGTGAAGCGATCTTTTCACGGGGGTGATACGATCTTTTCACCTCTGTGAAAAGATCAATACCTCCTAATGAAAACGATACTATATATATTTCCATTACCCAAAAGACCTAGTCCAAAGCTTTTGTATGTAACCATTCAGAAAGCAAATCCGCAACCTCTATATTATTTAAATCCGACATAGGGAAATGGGTATTGCCATGTAATCCTACCTCCGGTAAATGAATAACGGTGACATCCCCACCCTGATCATTCAGCATTTTTGCCCATATCTTCATCAAGCGCAAACGGCGTGTCCATTCATATAACTCCGGACGCTCATCGGTTTCGGGTAAATTATCTCCATAATAAATGACGATAGGGACCTTGGTATATTCCATGAATACGGACATAGGTACTTCAATGCCTTCCATTTTCTTGGAAAGCGTAATAAACTTAGCCTCCTCCGGCAATTGCCCTTCCGGAAAAGGAACCGCTCCACCCGGTTCGTATGACGCGATAGCCTTAATGTTTCTCGTCTTAAGCAATGTATTCCATCCAACGGGCCCGCCTTGCGAATGGGTAATAAATACGCCCGGGCCTATCTTGTCGAACAAAGCGGCGTAGGCATCCGAATAGACCTCAAAATCCGTCGTGCCAATAGTCGGCGTCATTTGACGAAAGTATTGGTCCAAGGTTTCCTTATCCCGCTTAAACTGTACTCCTTCAAAATAATCCGGCCAGATACCTACACGAAAACGGTTAAACCAAACCTCCTCGTCAAACGCCGGAGAAATTGTCACGCTCTCCGTACCTCTACCGGCGTTCCCTCTACGAGGCTGATCGACAAGATAGACACTAAACCGGCGACGTAAGAAAATATTCTGGAAGCCCTCACGCCCGTCGGGTGTGGTTTCCCATGTCTTAGAAAACTGCCCTACACCATGGGCGAATACCAATGGGTATTTCCTCGCTCCGACCGGCTTTTGATAAAATACGTACGCATGGTCGCCATGAAAAGTATGCCCTAATGAATCAACCAAGACCGTACCTCCAACAGCGAAGCTGCCTTGCTCATCCACCATCAGAACACGCTCATCTCGCTGTTTACATCCAACAAGCAAGAGAATGATACCAAGTATAAAAACAGGTCTCATATTTCCGATAGCTTAATCTATTTCTGTACTTTTGATTCCTGTAGCGCATTATAACGGCTTCCCACTACAGGGATAGCGGAAACCGCATCCTCCAATTCCCTCATCTCACCGGCGGTGAAAATGATATCCGCAGCACGTAAATTCTCTTCCAGATGAGACAGCTTCGTAGTCCCCGGTATAGCTACGATCCAAGGTTTCTTATTCATTAACCATGCCAAGGCAACTTGTGCGGGCGTGATCCCCCGTGTCCTCCCAAAAGCATTCAGCACTTCCACGATCCGCATATTGGCACGGATAGCTTCCGGTTGAAAACGAGGTAAATCTTGACGATTGTCGTTTTCCGGATCAAATCGAGTATACTCGTTAATCAAGCCTCCCAAAAAGCCTCGATTTATCGGACTATAAGGAACAAAACCAATACCCAATTCCTCACACAACGGCAATACGCTCTCCTCCACGGCACGATGCATCAAATGATATTCACTCTGTATAGCCGTAACAGGGCAGATCCTATGGGCACGGCGGATGGTATCGGCATTCACCTCGCAAAGTCCGAAATGCAATACCTTGCCTTCTCTGATCAATTCGTTCACGGTCTCAGCGACGACCTCAATCGGAGTGTTCGGGTCCGCACGATGCTGGTAAAACATACCGAGAGTTTCTACTCCAAGATTGCGAAGCGAATTCTCGCACACCTTACGTATATTGTTGGGAGAACTATCTTCCTCTGTCTTGATTTGTACGCCATCCACAAACTTATGCCCAAATTTAGTAGTTACAAATACCCGGTCCGAATAACCTTTCAACGCTTCGCCAACTAATCGTTCATTCGTTTGATAACCATAGCTCTCTGCCGTGTCGAACAAAGTAACACCACGATCGATGGCCTCATGTACCAAAGCGATTACTTGCTTCTTGCCGGGATGCTGGCCGCGATGATGATTCAATCCCATACAACCAAATCCCATAGCCGATACAACCATGGAAGCCGTACCACTTCCCAATGTCCGCTTTACACCGACCACGGCATTAGTTTTACAATCCAAGGCCGAGGGTCCTTGCCTGTTCACGCCCTCACAGGCAACCATTCCATTGAATACGGAAGAAGCACAGATCCCTGTTCCTGCCAATACCGCCGACCTCAAAAATCCCCGACGGCTTATCTCATTGTACTTTCTCATAACTTATGACCTTTCTAATTAATATTCCATTCACGGCAAAAATACTACGTTCCTACATCCAAACATGTATCAAAACCACAGATAGATATACCAATTTCATCGGTCATACTCCTTATCCGTCACAGCCCGGAGCTGTACGGCATGATTCTCGATCGCATGTTCCGTAATGGTCATACACACGATAGAGCTACCCGGTGTCGCCCCATTCCAATGGCGTACATTAGGAGGTGTCACGATCACATCACCCTTCCGGATCACACGTTTCTCTCCTCCTTCCTCTTGATAATATCCTTCTCCATCAAGTACTAACAAGGTTTGTTCGGCATCCGGATGGTAATGCCAGAAATTACGACTGTAAGGTTTGAATATAAAATGCGCGATCATCGTATTACCAGACTCCTTCAACAAGGAGACATAGACATCCCCCGTATTATACTCCGACGAAGCCTTTGCGTCAGCAGGGAAAATCAATGTCTCGGCACTTTGTTCACCCTCGCTAGAGCTGAGAGCTACAAGGTCAAAAGCTTCTCCCGGGGCTAAGACATGAACACGTTCCGGATTGAAGATACGCTCTTCTAGCATTTTAGGGTCGGCATTGAATGGTTTCATATCGGGAGCATCCACCGTTCCCCAATGAGACAGGAGAAGCTGCGCTTTAGGATAAGCATTTGCGATCTTTATGGCTCCCTCCAATCCTATATGCCATGAATCATCCGAAAAATCAAAAAAAATCACGTCCGGGGCAGGTAATTCCAAGAACTCAGGAAGAAAGCGGGAATCTCCCGGTGCCCAAATTAAGCCATCCGGTGTTTTCATGAGGAAACCACAATAATCTTCAACCTTAAATTCACGCGTATATCCCGGATACTCATTTTGCCACGTATGGTAAGCCGGAGTTAACTTGATAGAAATCGGACCAACATTAAAAGTCTCCCCGATACGATGTCCGAAAGAGTTCAAACCCTGTGTTTCCATCAAAGAATCCATGTAGAATGTAGAATGATATTCCCGGCATACAGAAGACATTTCCGTACAAGTAGGAACACTGTAATGATCATTGTCGCAATGAGTGATCAATACCGCATCCAAATGGGGAACATCTTTAGGGGCAATCGGCATATTTATTAACAAAGGCATATCAAATCCCTTCAACATAGGATCGACCATCAAACACGTACCACGGCTATTAATCAGAAAGCCAGCGTTCCCCAACCAGCGTATAACCGTATGCCCGGTTGACTCAAAAGCCTCTTTGCCGAAAGGTTGTGATGCAGGAGGGATGGCTTGACCCTTTTCATTATAAGAAAACTGAGCCTTTATGTTTAAGACAATCCCCCCTAAAATTAAAATAGCTAAGATACTTGCTCTCATAGTATATTGAATTTAGAGTTTTAAATTTCTATGACAAAATTACCTAGATTCAACATAAAACGATGTGCATATATTACAGATGTTTGTAACGCTATTACGGTTTCCTACCAAAGAAATCATGTTTAGACCTATTCCTTTGATCATAGATATCGATATTTATTCTTATTTTTGTCCATCTAAAACTAATAGAAATAAATATGAGACGGATTCTTACGATGTTGTTTGTTTCGGTATTTATGCTTTCGCTATGCCCGCTGCATGCGCAAGAGACTGAGACATTGGTGCTGATTGATACGGATATGGGTAAGATTAAGGTGAAACTGTTCAACGACACGCCGTTGCACAGGGATAATTTTATCAAGAACGTAAAAGAACACCGTTACGATGGATTATTGTTCCATCGGGTTATCAAGCAATTCATGATACAAGGAGGCGATATCAACTCGAAAGACGCTCCCTTGGACGCACATCTGGGCGACGGAGATCTAGATTACACCATCCCCGCCGAGTTCGTGTATCCGAAATATTTCCATAAGCGGGGAATGCTCTGTGCCGCACGTACCCCGGATGAGGAGAATCCCGAGAAGGCCTCATCAGCGACTCAATTCTATATCGTGACCGGAAAGTTCTTTACGGAGATGGAGCTAGATAAGATGACCAAGGAGAAAGGCATCGAGTTTACGCCGGAGCAAAAAGAAGCCTATATGCTGGAAGGCGGAACGCCTCATCTGGACGGCAACTATACGGTGTTCGGAGAGGTTATACAGGGTATGAAAGTCGTGGATAAGATACAGTTCGTCGAGACGAACGCCGAAGACAGGCCCACGAAGAACATAAAGATCAAGTCAATGAAACTCATAGAAAAATAAGTAAAATGGAAAATCAAGCAACTGAGACAAGGGTGCTTATGCACACCAACAAAGGAGATATAAAGCTGAAATTATATAACGACACGCCATTACATCGTGATAACTTTATCAAGTTGGTAAAAGAAGGGCAATATAACGGCTTGCTGTTCCACCGTGTGATCAAGGATTTCATGATACAAGGAGGTGACGTAACTTCCAAGGATGCCCCAATGAACAAGCAACTGGGAGCGGGCGATCTGGGCTATACCGTTCCCGCCGAATTCCGTTACCCGAAATATTTCCATAAGAAAGGAGCCCTTTGCGCCGCACGTACCGGAGACGAAGTGAACCCGGAAAAGGCCTCTTCCGCCTCCCAATTCTATATCGTAACGGGGAAAAAGTATTCGGAACAAGAGTTGAACCAGATGGAAAAGCAACTGGAAGGCCGTCTGAAACAAGAGATATTCGCCCGCCTGCAAAACGAGAACAAGCCTAAGATCATGGAATTCTATCGCAGTGGTAACAAGGAAGAACTGGCGATCCTTCGTGATACCTTGATCGGCAAGACCGAGCTGGAGGCCGAGAAGCGGAAAGACGAGGTAAAGTTAAACCCGGAACTCCGTGAGGCTTACAAGAATGTAGGTGGCGTACCGTTCCTCGACAATCAATACACGGTTTACGGCGAAGTGGTAGAAGGCATGGATGTCGTAGACGCCATACAGTCCTCCAAGACCAACAAGCAAGATCGTCCGACCGAGAATATCGTCATTAACTCCGTAGAGATCTTATAATGCGGTTATCGGCTTCATAAACCGACGAAGGGGCTTATCGCGAATATCAGTAATAAAAGAGCTATCTTGAGAAAGATCATACATATCGATATGGATGCCTTTTATGCCTCGGTGGAACAACGAGACAATCCGGAGTTGCGAGGAAAACCCCTAGCGGTCGGGCATGCGGAGCAGAGAGGCGTAGTAGCCGCCGCTAGCTACGAGGCCCGGAAATATGGGGTACGTTCCGCCATGGCGTCTCAAAAAGCCAAACGTTTATGCCCGGACCTGATATTCGTACACGGAAGGATGGACGTATATAAATCCGTCTCACGCCAGATCCACGAGATCTTCCACGATTATACGGATATCATAGAACCCCTTTCCTTGGATGAAGCCTTCTTGGATGTCACCGATAATAAACAAGGCATCTCTCTCGCTGTAGATATCGCCAAGGAGATCAAGAAACGGATCTGGGAAAACTTGAACCTGATAGCGTCAGCGGGAGTCTCCTACAACAAATTTCTAGCGAAAATAGCCTCGGATTATCGAAAACCCAATGGATTATGTACCATTCACCCAAGCCAAGCCCTCGATTTCATAGCCCGTCTTCCCATCGAGTCTTTCTGGGGAGTAGGTCCCGTAACAGCCCGAAAAATGCATACGCTCGGTATCCACAACGGACTGCAATTACGGGAATGTTCGGGGGAGATGCTTACCCGCCAGTTCGGAAAGGCGGGAATACTTTATTATGAGTTTGCCAGAGGTATAGACAACCGTCCCGTAGAAGCGGTACGAATCCGGAAGTCGGTAGGTTGCGAGCATACGCTAGAAAAAGATATCTCCCGCAAATCCTCTGTTATCATCGAGCTTTATCACGTAGCGACCGAACTTATCGGCAGGCTGGAACGTTCCGGATTCAAGGGAAACACACTGACCTTAAAGGTCAAGTTCCATGATTTCAACCAAATCACGAGAAGCCTCAGCCGTCCGGAAGAGTTAACAACCTTAGATAAGATCCTTCCCTTGGCCAAGGAATTACTGAAAGAAGTGGAATATACCGAGCATCCCATCCGACTGATCGGCCTATCCGTATCTAATCCCGTAAAAGAGGAGCCTCATACGAAAGACCGTTGGGAACAATTAAGTTTTGAGTTCAGCGACTGGAAATAATACTTGCCCTAGAAGGATAGCTTCATCATAAAACGTATACCCTTTGTCTGGATGCCCGGATGATCCTTATAGGTCAGACGCCATACATAATCCAAACGCAAGAACTTAAAGATATTCTCGATACCGACACCCGCCTCCATATAAGGAGTAGACGGGTCCATCAGGTAAGAGCCCTGCGGGAATAAGAACAAGCCCTCATTCTGCTCACTGATATACGGATTATTCTTATCCGTCAAGTGTCCGAACATACCCCGGAAAGAAAAGACCTCTCTCCATTTTAACTTCTTGATAAGCGGGATACGGTTCAACAAGGCTCCGTTCATGAAATAAGTAATATCCCACGAAGCGTACTCATCGTTGATGAACTCCATCGCATTCATATTCGTATAAGATTCCGGTTGCACCAAATACGACAAGTTTGCGTTTGGCAAGATCAACAAAGGATAAGGGGCTTTTGTCCAAACTTTACCTGCTTTAGCGAGAATATCCACATAACCGAAAGCAGAGAACCAGAAGCGTTTCTGGATACCGATCTCCGTCTTCTGATAATCATACGAACTACCTAATACATCTTGGAAAGCCATCGTATGGTTCAAGGTGAATACCGGTGCGTCAAGCGTAATCGGATAACGGTAATTACGAGTCTGGTAGAATTTCTCATTCGGGGCAAAACGGAACTTAAACTCCACTTCCGACATCCGGTAGGAATCGGTAGCCGTGATCTGGCCATCCGGACCGATACGGTCGAACGCGGCGTAACCGGTTGAGTATTCCTTAAAATTCCGAAGTACCGCCCCATAAGCCCAGCCGTTATAATGTTCACGGTAATAGGTCAGTTCCATATTCCTTAAATAGGTGGCACGTGTATCCTTCTGCCGCTTCAAGGCTAAGAACATATTATCCTTGTTGGTATACATATACTGCTGACCTAACTGGTTGATATCATATAGGTACTCGAAGCGAATAGAATGCACGGGAAATTCTTTCCGATAATCCTTCTTATCGATAAAAGAATATTCTACGATACCATCATATTTCAACTTGCGGTCTTTCGATCCATAAGCCAAATAACCATCCAAGAAAAGACGTTTACTGAACGCCGTTGTCGTGGTTCCACCGACACGGAAGCGGGCCCCCTCAATCGCGTTACCACTGATATAGGTGTTCATCGGGCCAAACTCGAACTTGCTCTTCGCCGGAATCTTATTCGTCGCGATATAACCGGAGGTAAGGATCGAAACAACCTTCTCCGTCACATAGAAAATAGGAACGGAACGAAGTTTCGCCATTAGCAACTCCACGTTATTCTGCTTGCGAGTTCCCGCCTCAGTAGGACGATTCTCCTCCCAGAAATCCGCCGAACGGCGATAAGCTTCCATCGGTATAATAATAGGTGCGCTCTCCTCGAATACTTTAGGATCATCGGGTCCCTCAAACGCTTGATTCGAATAGATATTCAAACGGCGGGCATACATTCCTTTCGATTTCTCCGTCAATTTGAAGTCCACGTTGATATCATCTTTCGTAATGATACGAGTCCCATCCGGGGCACGGTCGAAAGTCTGCTCGATCGTCATTCCACCGACAAAATTCAAGTTGATCTTCTTCGGGACATTCAACTTAACCTTCTGCACGAAATAAGTAGAATCCAACGTGATAAAAAGATGTCCCGTAAAGCCGAACGTCTCCGGAGTAAACGGAGCGAAACCCAAATCCACACACTTCTGTCCGGCGACCTCCACCGTGTCTAGCAAATAATATTTATAGAAGTTAGGTCCCATCGTAGACATAGGGCTTACGAAACGGTTCAAGAACAAAGGAATATCATTCTGGAAGATATTCACTTCCCGGAATACCTCATTCAAGAACTGTTGCATACCGTCTCGTGAGAAGACCTCATCCACACCAGCCGCTTTCGTAGCCTGAACGACCCTCTTTTCCGTCTTCGGGTCTTTACGATAATAAACGGTCTGGATTTTCTCACGTTCGGATACCGGCAAGATCGTCTTTCCCACCTCCAACGTATCGATAAACTCAGTCAAGAAGTCAAACTTTCCCGCCTTTCCATCCTTTTTCGGTTTCGGTTGGTAATCGTTCATAGCGAAGACCATCTTCTCGTATTGATCATACCGAAAATAATCATGATTACGAGGATCGTTGCTCTCCCGACGTGCGATAGCGTTTTTGATAAAGGTAACCGCAGGATTATCCTTCTTCCGATATCTTTCCTTTCCCGGCTTGATGATCACCTCCGACAAATTAATACTTGTCGGAGCTAGCTGAATCTTCAAATGTTCCGCTTTACCCGGAACGAATTTCAATTCTTTCTCCGTATAACCCAAATAAGAGACCTGTAAAGTACGTACCTTAGATGAAGAGGAAAGCGTAAAAGCCCCATCCAGATCTGTCGTAGCACCTATCGTAGTTCCCTTCAAAATCACAGCCACATAAGGCAAAGGTTCTCCCGTAATGGAATCAGTCACGATTCCTTTTATCATGTAGTTCTGGCTCTTCGCTACCCAAGCGAACGCCAATAAAAGCCATATAAAAACAATTCTCTTCCCCATCAGATCTGACACCTCATTAAACTCCGCAAAAGTACAACAGGATCATTTATATAAATGTTCCAAAACACATGCAATATATTCCAATTAGCAACAAAACAGGCAAAAATACACACGTATATACGCAACGCCCCTCAGCAGTATAGGCATAGGCCTGTATCTATACCAGCGTAAGCCAACACCTATACTGGCGTGTGCCCTCGCCTATACCGGCGTGGCACGAACCTACGAACGACTAATCTGAAGCCCCTTATTCGACAAGCTCATCTCCACGAACCGGGCGTTCGAATTGGGTGGAGAAAGAGTCAATATCTTTCGGATTTGCAGGGCCGCACCCGGGTCTTTCGCTACGATATATAAGTAACCACCACCGCCTGCTCCCGGAAGTTTATATCCCAAGGCATAAGCCTGTATCTTGGAGATAATAGCTTCCACCGCCGCCGGATTCGTTCCGGAATCGAGTGCCTTATTTTGCTCCCAAGTCTTTCCGACCAATTTACCATAAGTCACGAAGTCTCCGCATTGGATCGCCTCGTACATATCGAGCGCATGGGCTTTCATCTCGGACAAAAGACCTAAATGCGCCTCGCTATTCAAGAACATACCCCGTACGATTTCCGACAAAATATCTTTCGCCGTACGAGTAATTCCCGTATAATAAAGAAGATGACAAGGCCGGTATTCCGGATCAGTAAACAAATATTCCGGCAGCCAACGTACCAAAGGATTCTGATTAAAACCCTCGTTCGTTTGCAAGAGTTTCAAACCGTGCAATACACCACCGTATTGATCTTGCCATCCCCCGCCGGTAGTCAGCAATTGTTCTAAAATCAAGGTGCGGTTTCCGATCTCATTCTTATCCCAAGCCAAGCCACAAAAATCAGAGATAGCGCCCAGCACGGTAGCCGCGAGGATCGAGCTAGTGCCTAAACCGGAACCCGCCGGTATCGCCGCCAACAAGGTAATCTCCAGCCCGCTACCAAAAGCTTCCAGCTGGACATCCAAAGAAGCATAAGCCTCCGCCGAGAATTCCGGGACAAATCCCGCTAAGGCCAAAGCCGCTTTCGGGATGGAAAACGGCGATCCTACCTTATTATAATCACGAAGCTCATCCCATGAAGAGATAACCTCCATCGCTCCCAGATCGATCGAGCGAAGGATAATCTTATGGGTATCGGAAGGCTTGATATAGACTTGTAGTGGTGGTTGCCCGTTTAACTCGATCGCCACGTTCACCACGTTTCCACCCGCATATAAGCAATAGGGCGGCGTATCTGTCCACCCACCTGCCAAATCGATACGTACCGGACTACGTCCCCATACGATCTGGTCCCGATAGACATTCAAACACGGCTGCTGCTTACTTCCGAGGACGGAACCGACCAGCCCCTCCCGCAACAAAGCGAAAGCCTTTTGCTCCTCCTCCTTATACGCTACCCCCGAGATCTTCATCACCTGAGAACGGAACATATGATTATGTATCCTTTTCATCAACGGATTATCCTCGGGAAGGGCTTTCGGTAAGACAATCTTGTCTTTGGCGAAGCTTTCCGCCGCATCCGAAAGATCCAATTGATAGAATACACTTTTCTCATGATTAGCGGCCAATAATGACCAGTCTTTTTTACGGAAAACTTCTCGCTGAGCTACTAAACGGCGTAAATTCGCTTGATCGGACAAATCATTCGCCGATAATTTTCGGGCGGAAAGCCAAATATGCTTTCCCTCTTCCCTATCCGGCTCCGTAATCATCCAGCGCAGCACTTTTCCCAGCTCATCCACGGTTTGGCAAACAGGGAACAAAGGTGCGTTTTGTATATCCTCATTCCCTCCCAAGGTGATACCTCGCTCCATCGCCCAAGTCAAGATAGGTTTCCCCATAAACAAGGTAGACACATCAGACAAGGCCCCTTTAAACAAGTCATTAAAACCATAGGGCCTTGCCGCCCAATTGGTTTCCCCTACCGGGACAACATCTACACAGATACCTTCCGGCAGGGATAAGTTCCAATTATTCTCCGGAACACCCGTTATAATTTGCTGCCCACGTAACGTCCAATTCTCACCGATATAACTATTCTCTATCCATAATTCCGAATTCTCAGCGGTCAATTTCTGGTGTAACACCGCATTCTGCACAAACATGGCGGGATGTGGTTTCACCTTACGCTGCATGATCGCACGTTGATCCCTAACTAAGTTCTGTACCGCCAATGTAGAGGAAATCAACTCACGGCTAGTTCCATAATGATAGAACTCTCCACCCGGAAGCGGCAGAATCGCTACTGAAAGCTGATTCAACTCCGAGTCCGTGATACGTGGATTCTTCCCCAAGGCCAACCCGAATTCAGCATATAAATCATACGCCTTCATCGCCTTGCCATCCTCGGTATAGGAATGTTTCATTAATAACCGCACCGCCTTGTCGCTTAGCAGCCAGATACCGATATCCATCAAGAATAAATGACTACCCGCCAATTCCCCCAAAGTTTCCAACGAAGGCTTCTGTAGCATGAAGTCCAGAGTGTCCGGAGACTTACGGCTCGATACAAAAACCCCGTGATTCTTGGCCAACGAAGGCTCGACCCATAAACCGTAACAAACCACATCTACCTCAGGAATCTCCTGCAAAGGCTGGTTAGCACGGATATATACGTCACCGCTAGCGATCAAGGTATGAAGCGATTCCGGCGCCTTTTTCATGATCCGTTCATAAAGAGGTAATTGCAAAGACAATAAGTTCTGGGATAACCTCTGCCCTCTTGCCCAGCGAAACACAGGGATCGGAGTCAATATTTTCCCGGATGGCGCATATCCGGGCAAACGGCGGCTTTGCCCTCCGGCATGCAACAAGATACGCTTCTCCTGTCCCAACCACTCCTCCACGGATACATCAGGGGCCTCTTTTCGCCGGGAGGCTTCCAACAACCAAGTCGTTCCTCCCCCGGATCCCAAGCGGGCACCTACCGGATCCGAGGTGCAAAACCATTCCTCTGTACTTACATGCTCTATCGCATGGAAACAATCAACCAAATTTGGAGGTAAAGACAATAACTTTTTCATACCCATGATCATTCTAAGACTCCTTCTTATTTTTCGAAAGCAAAAGTAACTTAAATTTTCTATACGGATATCCATTAACCCTTTTTATTACAATTTGTATGGAGTTCAAACCCACTCAACTTCTTTAACACACCCATAAAAAAGTTTGTTTTTACTAAAACACACTATCAATCAATCCGTTTCCAGTATCTTGGTTGTTGTTTAATTAAATATAGGACATATGGTATACGGTTATGTAAGAGTCAGTACAGACAAACAAACTACTGAAAACCAGCGATTCGAGATTGAGAAATTCACAAAATCGAGGAACATGAGAATCGACAGGTGGGTAGATGAGACGATCAGCGGGACAAAAGTAATCGCCGATCGCCAACTTGGTAAATTATTAAAGCAAATACGTAAAGGCGACATCCTGATCACGACGGAACTGTCACGTCTCGGACGTAATCTTATGCAAGTTATGAGCTTCCTTCATCAATGTATGGAAAGAGACATCATTGTATTTACGGTAAAGGAAGGTTACGAACTCGGAAATAACATTAACAGTAAAATCTTGGCATTCGCATTTAGCCTAAGCGCCGAAATTGAACGCAACCTGATTTCGCAACGAACGAAAGAAGCGTTGGCTCGGAAAAAAGTGCAAGGTGCCAAACTGGGCCGTCCAAAAGGAGAGCGACCGGAAGCCTGTAAGCTAAAAGGTAAGGAAGAGATGATCTTGCAGTATATTAAAGAACATAAGACTAAAGTATATATCAGCAAGAAACTGGGAGTAAACCGGCAAACCTTGAGGGAATTTCTCAAGACTCATCCGGAAATTCCACGGAAATGGAAAAGAATACAGAAGGATTAACAACTCAAGCAATAATTAACGTATGTTAAATTAGTTTAGTTTAGCAGACTTATCGCTCGTTTATTTGTTTATTCCCATTAACTTGCGGAGGAATAAGATAGAAATATACTTGAAATATCCTAAAAAACATTTCATCCTTTATTCCTCTATCATTCATAAAACGCCGCAAGGTTAACATGTATTCAAGACATCAAACATTTGTTTAATCTTTTAATATAAATCTTATGGAAAAAACATTGGTTATTTTAAAGCCTTGTACCGTTCAGCGAGGGCTGATCGGTGAAATCGTAAACCGTTTCGAGAAGAAGGGACTCCGTCTGGCCGGCATGAAGATGGTTTGGCTAACTGACGAGATCTTGAGTGAGCACTACGCCCACCTGAAAGAAAAGCCTTTCTTCCAACGTATCAAGGACGCAATGAGTGTATGCCCGGTAATTGTATGTTGCTGGGAAGGGGTAGATGCCATACATGTAGTAAGAACCTTGGCCGGCGCTACCAATGGTAGAAACGCCGCTCCCGGTACGATACGGGGAGATTATAGTATGAGCGTACAAGAGAATATCGTACACGCATCAGACTCACCGGAGACAGCCGAGATCGAATTGAAACGCTTCTTCAAGGATGACGAGATATTCGATTATGAGCTGAAAAACCTATTGAGTCTTTACGCCAATGACGAGTTTTAAATAAAAAAGAATAGCCGGAAACGAGAGAAATCATTCTCACCTTTCCGGCTCTCATATTTAGAAACCAACATCCTATTCTCCCGAACTGAATGAACAACCTAATTACTAATCTAAAAATCTAATACCATGAAAAACACACTACTATATCTATAACAGGGCATCCCTGCAAAATGTTTAAGGGATTTCATCCTGAAATTAGAAAGCCGATAAAAAACGTTTGTACACCTCCAGTTGCCTTTCAAAACAGAAAGTCGTCTGGGATAATCTTAAGCAGTTCGCTTTTAGCTGTCGATACTCCTCATCCGGCAAGTGGCTCATGGCTTGTATATTTTTAGAAAGTCGCTCATAATCTCCGGGGGCCGAGACAAGGCCCAACTGATTCTCCTTTACAATCTCCTCGCCCTCGCCGCCTCCGCAAAACAAGATAGGAACGCCTAACGGTAGCAAATCAAATAATTTAGAAGGTACCGCCCCCCTTATACGAACCGTCAAGGGGATAATGGAGGCATGGTAACGTGTAAGCTCCTCACGCATCCGTTCCTTGGGCAAAGAGCCATGATAAAAGACACCTCTATCATGTGTTCTCACATAATCCTCTATCTCCAAGGCTTGATTGCCCCCTCCAAATAAATGAAGCTCCGCTCCCATCCCTTTAAAATCGACACACTCTATCAACTCCAATATATTCTGCGCCACGCCCAGTAAACCGGCATAGACGATCCTGAAAGGCTTTCGAGAAGAAGGGGGTTGATTCGGTAAAACAAAACGATGCTGCAAATTCCGATACAAGAACGAGGCCTTGCCCGGCTCATACCGTTTTATATAATCCACGATCTCCTTACTCTGCCCTTGACAGGCCGTGGCCTTACGATAAAGGAACCGCTCGATACGCCCCATCACCCTATGATAAACGCCACCCTCTTTCATGGCCCCCAGCTCCACGGCCGACAATGGCCAAAGGTCTGAGACGTTCAGTACCACCTTTTTCCGGTAGCAACAACGAAAAAGCAACATGGCCGAGGCCGCCGCCAAAACAGGAGGGGTCTGGATGATCACCTTATCATAAGATTTTATATGCTTACGCTTGAGAGCGAAACACCAAAGGGTCGTGGCGAAAGAGCACATACTGGCAAGACGGACCAACGGCCTCCTCGAGATCGAGGCATACGTCCAGTACCTGAAGACCGTTATCCCGTTTACATCCTCTGTCTTGGAAAAAGCCCCCCTATATCCATCAAAGATACGTCCCTTGGGATAATTGGGTAAGCAAGTCAACACATCCACCTTTATCCCTAAGCCGGACAGTCCCTCCGCCATGTTCGTAATGCGTGAGGGTGCCGCACCGATCTCCGGAAGATAAGAGGGAGAAACGATCAAGACCCTCATTCCTTCCGGTTCAAAAATTCCACGATCCTTCCACAAGCCAATCCATCGCCATAGGGATTGACCGCCTTGCTCATCGCATCGTAATAAGCCGTATCATCAAGCAACGCCGAGACCTCGCTCACGATCTTGTCATAGTCCGTACCGACCAGTTTCACCGTACCTGCCGCGAGAGCCTCCGGACGCTCGGTCGTATCACGCATCACCAACACGGGTTTGCCCAAGCCGGGGGCCTCCTCTTGGATACCGCCGCTATCGGTCAGCACTATCGTAGATTTCTCCATCAGATAAACAAATGACAGATATTCCAATGGCTCAATGAAGAACATATTCTCCAAATGAGAAAGATCCTCACCGAATACCTCATGAATCGGCTTGCGCACATTGGGATTCAAGTGCATAGGATAGACAAAATCCACCTCCGGATACTTCCGGGTCAAGTCCTTGATAGCGGTACACATATGGATGAATCCATCACCAAAGTTCTCCCGGCGATGACCCGTGATCAACACCAGTCTCTTACCCTCAACCAGACGGTTCACATCATACCCGGAGCGTAAAAGCACGCCTTCCAGCTCCTTGTCCAACTCAGCGTCCGTCTTTATCTTACGCACCACTCGCCGTAAGGCGTCTATCACCGTATTGCCGGTAACCAAGATTGAGTCCGGACTCACGTCCTCTCGCATCAAGTTTTGCTTGCTCAACCGCGTGGGTGCGAAATTATACGTGGCGATACGCCCCGTAATCTGCCGGTTCATCTCCTCCGGCCATGGGCTATAGATGTTGTGGGTACGAAGGCCGGCCTCTATATGACCTACAGGTATCTGTTGGTAGAAAGCGGCCAAGGCGGCCGCCGTGCTCGTGGTGGTATCCCCATGCACCAGCACGACATCGGGTGTCGCCTCACGCAACACGTCACGCATACCGGTAAGGACACGGGCGGTCACGTCATATAAGTCCTGACCCTGCCTCATGATATTCAAATCATAATCCGGCGTGATCTCGAACAATTTTAACACTTGATCCAACATCTCCCGATGCTGTCCGGTAACGCACACGATGGTCTCGAACGACTCCGGATGTTTCTGGAACTCCTTCACCAGCGGAGCCATCTTGATCGCCTCGGGACGGGTCCCGAAGACTAACATTATTTTCCTCATTACAGCGTATTCTTCTATTTAGCGAACGATTATTTCTTGAATGTCCCGCAAAAGTCCAGCACCTCCACGTCATCCCGATAATTCAACCCCGCAAACTCCCTATGATTCACCAAGAAAACCACGATGTCGGCTTTCTCATAGGCCTCCTTATAAGGGGTCAACTTAAACAGCTTATGCTCCGAAACGTTCGGCTCCACCACCATGATGTCAGCGTTGTTGCACGATTGCAACACCTTCGTCGTTATTCCCTTGGCCGGAGACTCGCGCAAGTCATCGATATCAGGCTTGAAAGCCAAGCCCATCATTGCCACCGCCGGCTTACGCCCATGCTTCAGCTCAAACCGTAGCATGGCGTTCCTCACTTTCTCAGCGCACCAAAAAGCCTTGTAATTATTCGTCTCACGGGCCGTCGAGATCATACGGCTCTCCATCGGAAACTCCGCCGTGATGAAATAAGGGTCCACCGCTATGCAATGACCACCAACACCGCAACCCGGCTGTAAGATATTCACACGGGGATGCCTGTTCGCCAAATCGATCAGCTCCCACACATTAATTCCCGCTTTATCGCAGATAAACGACAGCTCATTGGCGAAAGCGATCTGCACGTCCCGGCTTGAGTTCTCGGTCAATTTACACATCTCGGCCGTCTTGCTATTCGTTGGGTGAAGCGTACCCTTCACGAACTGGCCGTAGAACTCCATCGCCTTACGGGTAGAGGCCTCGTCCATGCCGCCGATGACCCGGTCGTTATGCACCAACTCATGGATCACGTTACCCGGAAGCACCCGCTCCGGGCAATAAGCGATATAGATCTTGCCCTCCAGTTCCGGCCGCTCCGAGAAAATCAACCTAGCCATCCGTTCGGTCGTTCCCACTGGCGAGGTAGACTCGATCACGTACAAATCCCCCTCCTTCAACAAAGGAAGCACCATACGGGTAGCCGACTCCACGAACGATACGTCCGGCTCATGATCCCCCTTGAAGGGAGTGGGTACCACCATGAAATAAGCGTCGCTCACCCGAGGCTCGGTGTAAGCCTTGAAATGTCCGGAGGCCAGCACCTCCCGCAACATCTCCTCCATACCCGGCTCGATGATATGCAATTTCCCTTGGTTGGTAACCTCCACCACTTGGGCGTTGATATCCACGCCGGCGATATCCACCCCGTGCTTTGCGGCAATAATAGCCGTGGGCAGGCCAATATAGCCCAAACCCATGAAACATGCTTTCATAAGAATTATGTATTATTTTTTAAGTAAGATATTAGGCAGATCAAGAATGGTCCAACAACGATCAACCGATTGTATAAGAAAGTCTCTTCACAAAATGAATACGAATTGTCTTAGATAGGTGAAAACGGTTATACGTAAATGACACTTGGTCATCTACAATCTCGACAGAGGATGCGCCGGCCACTCTTATCGCTGCGATATTCGTCACGATCTCAGTCCGTGAACAAGACATGATCTCCACATCCGGAGCCAGATGGATCAAGCTTACGGCTTTCACGCCAGTTGAGACAGAGTCCTCTATCCTAAAACAATCCTTATCAATCGTAAATTTTCGCCGATGCCTACCCAATGAGCCAAAGCCATCATGCCAAGCCTCCACCTCATTCGGAGAATCTTTAAGAAGCGTCACCCTTGCCCGCCTCCCCACACGAAAGCCTCCCCATACCTCGCTAGAGTTCTTATCCCCTATCATCACCGTATTATGGGCTGCCGTGCCACGCTCGTATTGCCTACGGGCTGTCTTTTCATACGTAGAAATTCCGGTATCTATAACGAAAAGCTTACCCCCTATCCGCAACTCATAATTGAACATATCCGCATGCGAATGGCCGGGTTGGTAAGAGGCCCTTATGTCTCCAACATCCACGATAGCCTCCCAATGGCCCGCCATCAATTTTCGATAGCCACACGCTTCCATCGGAAACTTTTCCCAATCCATATCCAATCGCTTAGCGTATGCAAACAATTGAGTCGGAGAAGGCGCGATTCCCTCAGCGGAATCATTCAGGAGAGGTATCGTATTATCTTTATAAACCACAGAGGCTAAATGTCCCAACATGCTACTAGCCTTCTCCCGTAAGCGTTCATTCAGACCTTCCTGCCCTATAAACCGCAAATTATTCATAGAGACATTATAGCAATCCAGCAACCGATCCAACAATATACAATGATACATCGGTGATTGCTCGTAATGAGCACCATCCGGAAGGAGTTGTTCTTCCAGCTCTTTAAATAATAGGTCTTTCGCCTTTTGATAGATCGACTCATCCTTAAAATAAAGCCCGGCCCATAACAAGGAGAAAGCGTCTTCCAATAAGTGATTCCCTAAAAGATGATATTCCAGATTATCCAGTAAAATCTTATATTGGGCATACAAGGAGGAGTCCCATTCTCGCTTATTCTCTGCCGGAATATAAGGATGATATTTCGACAGGAACTTGATCCAATTGATGCCTCGTAAAGCGATCGGATAAGGTTCCAGACCATTCCTATTCCCCTCTATTTCATCGACAAACTTATCGATCCAGCAAACGGCCTGTTCGAAAGATATAGTTTCTTGATGAAGGTAGTCCATATAATTTAGATTATAGGACCATAACTTACCAAAGCTCTCATCGTTCCATCCTAGAAAAGCGGATTCCTTACCCAAGAAAGAGAAATGCCCCGTAACACTATCCAAGTCCGTATATTTCGAGATGAAAAGTTTAAAAGACAAAGGATGTCCCACTCTCGGTAATGACAATACATACCGAAAGCTCCTGTATTTCCTAATATATGCCCGTAGCCTATACCAGACTTGATAACGAACTTGGCGAGATCTCAAGTTCCGAAGAGTAGAAATATATAATTTTAGAGATTCACCCAACATCTCTCTTTCAAGCTCGTAATGCAAGCGAAAGTAGCTTTCGTCGTATTCAATATACTCCCAAATGGAATCAAAGGCTTACCGCCCTCCCGGATACGTTCATTCAACAACGTAAATTGACGTTTTTGCCCTTTATCCATACCGGCCTTCATCGAAGAGAAACCCTTAAAACCATACCCGGTCAATTTACGCCAGTTATCCAAGACCAAGACCCTCTCCTGAGAGAAAACCTCCACACGTTCCTTCGCGTACGATTTCGAGCCGTTCGCAAAGTAATTGATCACGGCGTTCGTCCCATTTGCGTAACGAAGCAATATGCTGGCATTATCCGTATTCTCCTCCGGATTTTCGCCTAACGCATTCATGCAGACCGCCACGACCTCCGAGCCCGCCAAGAAGGAACATAGATCGATAAAATGGCAAGCCTCACCAATGATCCGCCCTCCACCTATCTCTAGATCGTGTACCCACACTTCTTGCGGGATAAATCCGGCGTTCATCGTCGCCACTATATTTTTAGGTCCGTCACCTAGCAATCGCTTCATTTTCTCGGCGAACGGAGAGAAACGCCGGTTAAAACCAACCGTCAAGGTCGTGCCCTCAGGAGCCCCTTGATAAGCCCGTATAATATCATCCAATTCCGTCTCATTCAAGCATAACGGTTTCTCCACGAACACGCTTTTCCCATTCCGTAAAGCCTCTATCACCATCCGGGCATGCAGGTTATGGCGTGTCGTGACCATCACCAAATCCACCTCCGGATCTTTCAATATATTTTGATAGTCCGACGTGGCGTTCTCCGCCCCCGCCTTCCTCGCCAATATCTTGGCGGACAATCCTTGGGCACTCGCTATATACTTGATTCTAGCGTGGGCCTTAGCCAAGCAAGGTATGACCATGGCGGAGGTATAATTGCCCGCCCCAATAATCCCGATCTTGCCCTTTCCACTCACAAAGGTATTATTGCCGATAGAGACAACAGACTCCATTTTTGAATCAGCGGGAAACCGCAATATAGAGGCGATCGATCCTTTCTTGCGCATATCGCCGTAAATCTCCTCATAATCCACCAAGTCAACCTCTTCCGTTATCAACGACTTGACATCCAACGATCCGGAAGAGATCGCGTGGAGTATCGTCTCAAAATTACGCTTTTCCGTCCAGCGGACATAAGCCAACGGATAATCATGCCCCTTGTTCTCATATTCCTCGTCATAACGTCCGGCCCCGTACGAGCAAGATACCTGAAAACTCAACTCCTTCTTATAGAAGTCATCCCTTCGCATATTCAATCCGATAACACCCACCAACACGATCCGTCCCCGCTTACGGGACATCTCACACGCTTGATGGATCACCTCATGGCTTTGCGTGGAGGCCGTGATCAAGACACCATCCGCACCGATACCACCCGTATAATCCTCCACGAACCTTACCGGATCCGTACCTTTGCCCGGATTAACGGCCACGATTCCCTTCGAGGCGGCCATATCCACCTTCTGCTGGTCAAAATCCACCCCGATAACCTTACAGCCGTTCGCTCTCAACAACTGCGCCGCCACCAAACCGATCAATCCCAGACCGACCACCACGACCGTCTCGCCCAACTGAGGATTCAATAAGCGGATTCCTTGCAAGCCAATCGAGCCAATCACCGTAAAGGCCGCCTCCTCATCCGTTATATCATCCGGCACCTTCGCCACCAAGTTCTTCGGCACGCAAACAAACTCCGCATGGTTCCCGTTCGAGACCACCCGATCGTCCACCTTGAACTCCGCGACACCTTTCCCTACAGCTACCACACGTCCGACATTGCAATATCCCAAAGGTAAAGGCTGCCCTAGCTTATTGAACACGGCCTCCAGTGTCGGTTGCAAACCATCCGTCTTTATCTTGTCCAAAACTTGCTTCACCTTATCCGGTTGTTGCCGTGCCTTATCAATCAGGTTCGCCTTTCCGAACTCCACGAGCATACGCTCCGTTCCCAAGGATACTAAAGAACGAGACGTTTTAACTAGAACATAACCTGCTCTTACTTGAGGAACTGGTACTTCTTCAAGCACAGTTCGCCCTGATTTTATATCTTGAATAATCTGTTTCATAATTATTCTTTATACTTTTTCACAACATTCATTATATCTTTTTCTCTTCTTGCCATTGAAAATAATGTTTCAATCCTACTATGAGCCGCAATACTAATACTCTCTAAATCATTATTCCAATAATCCTCTATAACATTAGCAATAGTTTCCGGTAATGTATTCCTTATTATTATTCCTGCATTTCCAACAACATTTAGAACTTCTCCAACATCTGTTGTTACGACTACAGTCCCACAACTCATAGCTTCCGCAATAGCTAACCCAAACCCTTCATATCGTGAAGGTTGTAAATAGAAACGACAGCTTTTCAAATAACACAATTTTTCCTTCTCTGAGATTTCACCTAAAATACTAATATAAGCATTTAAACCTTTCTCTGATATATATTTCTTCACTTCATCAAAAGCATCTCCTTTATGTCCTGCAATATTAAGATGCATATCTAACTTATCTTTCAATAATTCAACCGAATCTATAATCTCATACAAACATTTTCGTTTCACATTTTCTTTTCCTGTCCAACAAATAGTAAACAATTCATTTCCTCTATTGCAATACATTCCCCTTGAATACTTTACAGTATCTATACAATGTGGAGAATATACTATATTTTTAAGATTCCAATCTTTATAAATTTGTTCATACTCATTTCTTGAGACTAGAATATTTTCATTTGCATATTTAATAGAAAATTTAATCAATAACCTTTCTAATAACGGTCTTCTATAGTAATCCGAAGCAGCCATTGGACACTTATAATTAAAAGTTCCTGTTATTACAACTTTTTTCCTCAACAGCTTTGAAACAACTACAGGAAAAAAGGCATATGTCCACCACCAAACAAAAATTACATCTGCACTCCAATCTATTTCGCTATATTTAGTAGCTATCGTCAAACTGGGATCTATTTTTTTTAAGATTTTAATATCCTGATTATAGAATTCGACTATAAATAGCTTACTCTTATCTGATATCTTACAAAAGAAACATATTTTCATAATTCCGTTCTAATAAATTCAAATCATCACTTATTTGTTAATATTCAATTTAGATAACACCTCTTTTTAAAGACACTTTTACGTTAGTACTAAATTAAGTAACACCCTTTTTAAAGAGCACTTTACTATGCCCTAAACTAAATTCTATTAAAAATCAATTATAATTTTAATATTAGCAGGTATCCAATATAATTTTATCGAGAATAAAATTCTGACTTCTCATGCAATTTTTAAAGTTTTTCTCAAAAACATACGCCAATAAAATTTCATGCATAATTGCCTTATAATTTCACAATCACCATTATACTATAATAAATTTAATACTCCAACATTACTTCCATATTGATTTAGTTTATTAGTTCCTTTATTACAAAATTTTCTATATCTATATCCAAATCAGAAAGAGAACGAGCATTGCGATAAGTATCTAGAGCACCATCACACAATTTCCGATGGTAATCTGTATCTACACACAGTTTCAAAATGGCTTTTTTTAGATCCAATATGCTTTTATTCCTCACTAATATGCCATTCCTATCATTTTTTACTGTAAAAGGTATAGCTGAATTATCAAACGCTATAACCGGTAGTCCGTAAGACATAGCCTCAATTAATACCATACCATAACCTTCCAGTAAAGATGGAAATACAAAACAATATGCTCGAGAATAATATGACCTCAATTCTTCATCTGATATACGCCCTACAAAAGTTACAATATCCTCCAGCCCATATAAGTGAACCAAAGACAACAGACATTTATAGTATTTTTTTTGAGAAAGATCCCCCACAATATCCAAATGAATACCAGATCTTTCCTTTTCAGACATCTGTCCTATTGCCTCCAGTAAATATAAAAGTCCTTTCCGTTGATATACAGTACCTACAAATAATAACTGTTTCAACACATAGCAAGAACATGTTGGAACATCTTTCTTGAATGCCATTTCGAGAAAAACAGTACGACTATCTGGTCTCATCTGCTTTATCAAGGAATGCGTATATGGATTGGGAGTTATAATAGCGAAAGACACACCCAATCCCAGCCATTCCAACATGTACTGTAATTGTCTTTTTATTCCAGACATTTCTTGGTACCGAAAATGATGATGAATAACATAGACTTTCAACTTAGGATAAAATATTCTGAAAAAATAAAGCAGCCAAATAGATTGAGCAAACCAACCGCTATTTAAGAATACAGCATCGTATGAACCGATTCTCCTACACGACCAGAGTATGTATGCAGGCAACAACCACTTATTAATGCGTCTAGTATGATCTTTTGTAAAAAAGGACATATCTATCTGTCCTGAAAAAAGTATTCTTTTAAAAAGATAAGAATCATATAACTCTCCTCCTGTCGTAGGATATAGATAATTCCCCGATGGATATAACACAAGTACTTTCTTTTTCTTTTTCTTTTTCATTTCCATATTATTATGTTTGATATAGACAATGTAAACCATATTATCAGCAGGGTATATATAGTATTAGAAAGAGCTGAAATATCTCCACTTGTAGCAAACTCTATTGTTAAAATATAAGCAATTCCAGAAGCATTTGGAAATCCTATCCTCTTTGTTAGATTAAATATTATAATAAGAAGAAAAGTCATCAGAAACAGGTTAAAAAGAAATATGTAAGGAGATTTAACATATGACATTATTAAAACCCCTATGACACCAGGCATAGTTGAACTGTTTTCTAATTTTGAATGCTTTATTTGCTCTTCCACATAGAATCCAGTACTCTTAAACTCAGGTCTGTATCCCCAATAATGTAATGTATCATAAAAGTAAAAAAAATCGGGGATTAATTCCAAATCATAAACATTTTGTGACGAGTTCTGTAAAATATAGGCACTGTTGGAAAAACTACTTATTCGTCCACATAATTTCCCAACCATTATATCCATGTTTGAAGTTTCACTCATCCCTCCTTGTCCCCTTAATTGTGCACGAACATTATAAGCGGAAGAGACAACAATCGGAACCAAATAGAGTATCGCTAATACAAACAAGAAATTTCGCTTCACAAAAGATTTCACCTTCTTGCCTTGCCTAAACAATAAGATGAGTAATAGAATAAAGAACCCTCCTAAAGAATGAGCAAGAATCGTGTGAATAGAAAACAAAAGAACAGTTACAGCAAGATTTTTACGGCTATTGGAAATCAGCAAATAAGCAATAACCCATGGACGTACCATCAACTTGAAGAAAGCCGAACGGATATAAGAAAAAAATCCGCCGTCTATTTCTATCGAAGTTCCCATTTGGCCATATCCAGTAAAGAGTAGACCTATATGAACCAACAATAAAAGCCATGTAATATTGCGAATTATCGCAACCTTGAACTTATCGGGTACATTTTCTGTCTCTTTAGACCTATACCGTTTATACAATCCATATATACCTATATAAGGAATGATAGTCAATACAGCTATAACCAACAAAGCAGGTAACGGAAATAACACATCACGTTGTATGAAATCCCCGTTATACACTCCCAATATAATGGTATACAAACAACTGCCAATTATTGCCAACATATATGGCAGTAAAACTAGCTTTGCACCATATGTATCTATTCTTGAGACATCAGACATAAAACTAATAAAATTGCTAACTGTTTATGATAAGATTCAACAATAGTTAACGACAAAAAGTATAAAAAAAACGTGCAATATAAGGTGATATATAGAATGCTATCCAAAAAAGAGTCTTCCTCTTAAAAGAGAAGTTTTGATGAAGAATAGCTTTTCTCACACCTTCAAAATCTTTTTTAAATGTTACGATGTATGGATTTTCTCCTGCAGATGTTAGGATAACACATGCTTGCCTATATCGTAAAGCAGGATAAATTTCTTTAAATTGATTCTCTGATAATTTGCAACGAAGTAAATCGCAGAGTTTTTCACATTGCTCTACCAAAATTTTCACAGGACGACGTGTTAACGAGCTGTAATTTACATTTTGGACATAATGATAAAATGCTTTTGGTACATATGCCATCTTTATAGGATGTGCCAACAGGCATACACTGACATAAGTATCTTCTCCATATGACAACCCTTCCGGAAAATTCACATCATATTTGCTGTAACAAGCTCGTTTAACGAGCTTGTTACAGCAGCTGCCATGCAGCTGCTGGAACACATCTTTTAGCATCACACAATGCTCTAATATAAATAACCGTTGCTTCACGTAAGTAGATTTCTTGGAAGTATCCCGCCATACATCACAAATTATCATATCTGCATTTTCTTCTTTTGCCTTTCCGTATAGTTCCTCCAGCATATTCGGTTCCACCCAGTCATCTGGGTCAGCGTGTATCACGTACTCGCCTCTTGCATTGTTCATTCCACACTGTCGAGCGGACGCTACTCCACCATTCTCTTTATGGAATACACGGACACGATTGTCCTTCCGGGCATACTCGTCGCAAATTTCTCCGGAACGATCGGGACTCCCATCATCTACCAGCAAAATTTCATAGTCTTGAAAAGTCTGTGCTAGCAGGCTGTCTACACAACGCCGCAAGCAGGATTCCGCTTTGTAAACAGCAACAATAATAGAAATTACAGGTGTCATTTGTTATATTTATTAAACATTTTTTACTTTGAATATTATAAACCATACAGCCTATCTTAGCTAACTTTTTAATGTATCATACAACCTATATATCACTATACTATTTTCTCCCATTCATCATACTTTGAATTCTTCGAATAAAGCGATTCAAACCAAGTCCTAAAAAATAAAACATAGATAAAAGAATGAGTGTATACAAAATCGTAATAAACACTCCATATACAAAAGAAGATAAAGCACTTTCAAATGAGTGCATTGGGACAAATTTCAATACAGAATAAGTAAGTATTATACTAACAATTGCAACACTTAAATGCTTAACGTACATAATTATATACAATTTCAATCGTTGTTTCAAAGCTTTTCGAAACAAATAATAAGGTTTCCAACAAAAAACAACAAGAAATAAACTTATCAACACACCCAACAATACACCATTTAACCCCCAAAAATATCCTAATAACACAGACAAACAGATATTGATAGAAGCCTCCGTAACTGGAGCAAAAATATCACCAAACAAACCATAAGCATTGATATAAGCATCCACGGTCGTACGGTTTAATTGAATAAACAAAGTAACAGTCATCAATAGCAATGTCATGGTATCCATCACATATTCATTACCCACCCAAAGTATTACAAATAAAGGAGTCAACATAAACACTCCAAAACACATTATACAAGTGAATAGAAAACGAACAGAGAATAATTCCTCAAACACCGACATAATCTGTTTACGATTTCCCTCTGCCACTAAATTCCCAATTCCTGCGTTCATGCTATTAAAAATGGCAGTCATCAAAGTTTGAATCCCAAGGATAACCAACATGTAATTGCCATATAACGCCACTACAGTTAGTGTAGTGTAGGCGTAAATAATGATCGGGCTAGTTTGTGTCAAAGCAAAGCTACCGATCTTATGAAAAAACAATTGCTTAACTTTCTTAATAATAGCTGGATACTTTCTCGATAATTCCCGACCTCGTCCTAATTTAGTTTCTAGAAATGGATAAGTCTGCCGGACCATTCTATTTAACACCAACGAAGCTACGATCGCAAACACAATCTCCAATACCAACCACCATACATAACCGTCTCTCAAATATCGAATCGCCAATATCTGACAAAGGGTTTTAATCAACATCGAGGCCTTATAGCTATACTGGATCTTATACTCTTTCTGGTCAGCGGATAAAACGATCTGCTTATAATTAACAAAATAACTCAGCAATGCACTAACTAGCAGCACTCCGAAAGAAGCATACGCATACCATAAGGGTAACGGCATCTTAGCGAAGATCCAAGGGAAAAACGCCATCAACACGAGACTTCCCACTATCACGATCCATGCGATACGCCGATACAACCAGCCTTGCAAGGAAACAATCTCATTGATAGCAACCGTATCCTTCTCTAATAAAGGCTTATATAATGTACAAGCAATGGCTGATCCTATTCCTAATTCCGCAAGGTTCAAGAACTGAAGCAAATTGGTAGCCGTAGTATTCAGTCCCAAGATCTCTGCCCCAAGATAACCCAAGAATACCTTACGGGAGAAAAATTGAAGAACCAGATTAATAAAATAAAAAGCCAAGGCTACCAAACTATTTTTTATACTTTTCGAAGTTCGTGAGTCTGTTACCATTGCTACAAAGAATTGTGTTTAATACAAAAATTGCTCTCCATGATAAAGAGCATACGCACGTAGAGGAACAGCGTATTCTTCGCTATCCGCTTATTATTCTCTGATTTACTAGGAATAAAGACAAGTACACAAACCACTCCCATCCCGCCGGTAAACCAGTAGGGCAAAAAACGAGTGTCTTGATTTAAAATGAGTTTAAACTATATTTATCGTGATAAGTCACCGAGACAAATCCCTCAGCATAACACAAATAGTGGAGTACAAATCCGGAACCTCCTTTTGAAGACTATAAAGTATCACGCTTGCGTCAATATCAAAATAATGATGGACAATGATATCTCTCATCCCTTTAATATCCTTCCAGTTTACAGCCGGATATTTAAGAAGTAATTCCTTATTCGTTATTTTGTCTAGATTTTTGATTGCCTCACCTACAGCGACAAGTTTCATACAAACACTATCCAATAGAATCATACCGGACTCATTCATATAAAAATCATCAACCGTATGAATATGCGAAGTTCTTGCCATTATCATTGAAAGAGTATCCTTTATCTGCGATAAGGTATCCAAGGCCAACTCTCTATCAAACATAGATCCCCTCCCTCTCGATGCGTTTACGAAGCAACTGATTCATCCGGTCTCTAAGACGGATGATATCCACCGGGCTTCCCAACAGTTCTTCCAATTCATTTTTCAAATGGGAGAGAGAGAAAAGCCCTTGCGCCTCACCCTCGTAATAAATGTCCACATCACTGCTTTCCGTCTGTTGATCACGAGCTACAGAGCCAAAGATACCCATCTTCAAGATTCCGTACTTTTTGCCTTGACGAACCTTGAAGTCTCTTAATAACGCTAGGATCTCTTGTCTCGACTTCATAAGAAAATAGAATATTGACAAAGAAACAAATAAATATCCAATTATGCAATCATTCATAAACCAAAACACCTACCCCTCCCCCAGCACATACTTCACGATCGCCCGCCGGATATTGCGCAAGCTCTTGCCTTGCTTGAAGGGGAGCAGGGGGATGATGGCGTTGATGAATTCCTTGCTCTTGATCAGTTTGGCCGGTTCCACGCAGTCGCAAAAGACCTCGTTGAAAAGGTCGGTCAGCACCGTTTGGCAGAGGGTGGCCACATCCGGGCATTGGGCGATTCGCTTTACGAAGTCGTGACGCACCTCCTCGTCTTGGATATAGGAGGCTAATAAATCACACGGCTCCGGATCCGGCCTCACGTCCTTTTCCGAAACGACCTCCGGCTTTTCTCCCGGGTCCAAGCAAATATATTGAATGGCAAACATGGCGTTGGGCAGCACCTGTATGTTCTCGCCATGGATGTGCAGCACACACGGGCTCGCTTTCTCTTCACTCATATCTTCTTCTTTTTCCTGTCACCGAATTACTTTTATGCGCAAATAACTTACCGATAGGTGCAAATAACTTACCGGACCGTTTTTTCTCACTCTTTTACCTTTCCTTTACCAGCCTAAACTTTAAATCAAACGAGTTAATGAAAGAATGTATCATGTCCTTTTTCAACGCCCCCATCTCCAATCAAGTGCCGAGTGGCGTGACCAGTGTCAAACAGTTGCATACCTATATCACCTCCAACGAGTGGCTGAAAGAACGAACGCTCAGCGTACAGGACGCTTTGAGCGACGAGAAACGGTTCCGCAAACTGAAGCAAAACTTACTGCCATACGTCACACCGGCCGGGGTCTTCTCCTATCGCAAGGAAGACCGCCTGTTATTCCTTTCCGGAGAGTTTGTCATCGATATCGACCATCTCCCCTCGCCGGAGGAAACCCTCCACTGGCGAGACACCTTGTTCGCCGATAATAAACTGAGACCGGACCTAGCTTTCGTCAGCCCAAGCACCACAGGCGTGAAACTGCTCGTCCCCTACCGGCTCTCACCCAAGGCTTCCATAGAGGAATCTTTTGATAAGGCACGGCTATCGGCATGGGAATACCTGAAATGGAAATACGGATTGAATGCGGATGCCTCAAACGCCGATCTCTCACGGGCGTGTTTCCTCTGCCATGATCCCTCCGCTAAGTTGCGGGAGAGTTGATAGTTGACAAATGACAGTTGACAGTTTAAATCATAAATTATAACTTATAAATCAAATGAATCCATTATCAGATTTAGAGCGGCTTGTCGCCGCCATCGAACACCAAGGGGCGAACATCGCTCCCACTTACCAAGAGTATATGCCGATCGCCTTCGCCACCGCCAACGATTGCGGGGAAACGGGAAGGACGTTCTTTCATCGCATCTGCCGCCTGTCCGAGAAATACGTCTACGAAGAAGCGGACAAGCTATACGACCACGCCCTCAAAGCGGGCAACGGGCGCAACGGATTAGGCTCCGTCTTCCACTGGGCCGAGATTGCCGGCGTAAAAACGGACAAGCAACTGGCCGACACCTTCCGCCAATACCTGAGGGAGAACAAGAATCCTTCAAACCTTCAAGCCCCTCTCACACCCACACACGCACATACGTACGCACGTGAGGACTTGCCACCCGCTTTCCCGGATTATCCGTGGCCCCCGTTCATCAAGCAGATGATCGATTGCGGGAACTCCATCGCCCAGCGTGACATACTCCTGCTGGGAGTATTCACCGTACTCGGGGGCACCTTGAACAAGCGGGTACGGGTGTTATACGGACAAAAATACATGTACCCATGCCTACAAACCTTCATCGTAGCGCCTCCCGCCTCCGGAAAAGGAGCCTTGACATGGGTCAGGCGCCTAGCTGAACCTATTCACGAGGAGATGATGGCCCGCTACAAAGACAGCCTAAAGAATTATCGGGAGGAAAAGAACCGATGGGACTCACTCGGCAAGAAACGCTCCGAGACGCTCGAGCCGGAACAACCGCCCCTCAAGATGTTCCTCATAGCCGGCGATAACTCGGGTACCGGTATCCTAGAGAACCTCATAGAGGCCGACGGCGTGGGGCTGATCTGCGAGACCGAGGCTGATACCGTGAGTACCGCCATCGGAGCGGATCACGGCCATTGGAGCGATACCTTGCGTAAATGCCACGACCATGAGCGACTGGCCTTCAACCGGCGTACTAATCATGAGTACCGGGAATGCGATGAGTCTTATCTCAGCGTATTGCTAAGTGGAACCCCGGCGCAAGTAAAGCCGCTGATCCCCTCGGCGGAGAACGGCCTGTTCTCTCGCCAGTTATTCTATTTCATGCCACCCATCGATGAGTGGATGGACCAATTCGATTCAGAAGGCGAGGATTACGGCCTACGCTTCGCCACATGGGGAACACAATGGAAACAGGTACTGGACCTGATCAACGGATCGGTCCAAACGATCCAGCTAAGGCTATCCGAGAAACAGAAAGAGCTGTTCAACCAACGGTTCGCCCAGTTATTCTCCCACGCCGGTTACGCCTATGGAGGTTCCATGCGAAGCGCCGTGGCCCGTATCGCCATCAATACCTGCCGGATCCTGAGTATAGTAGCCCTGTTGAGAGCCTTGGAGAAATTCCTCCCTCCCCAACAAAAAATTTTCAATTCTCAATTTTCCATTTTCAATTCCCCCGGTCTCTCCCCCGCCCCGGAGATACCCATCGAGAATATCAAGGATGGTATCGTCCCCAAGCTGGACCTGCGGGTCACCGACGAGGATTTCCAAGCCGTACTCACGCTCATAGAGCCTCTTTACCGCCATTCGAGCTACGTGCTGGGCTTCCTGCCTACCTCCGAGGCCATCCCTGTCCAGACCTCTCCTGAACAGGCTTTATTCAATGCCCTCCCAATGATGTTCTGCCGTCGGCAGGCCGTGGAGGAGGCAGCGAAGAACGGCATACCCGAGAAAACACTCGACTCCTCCCTCAAACGGATGCTGGAGAAGGGAACACTGATCAAGACCGCACGGGGCGAGTACGCTTTCTCCTCGCACGTGTGTGTGCGTGAGAGACGCCCAAAGGAATGAAGGAATGAAGGAAATGCCACTACTGTCATCGCCCGTAAGCACTACCGTCGCAGCCCTACGCCAGTACTGGCGTTGTCTGATGCCAGTACCGGCATCGCCGCTCGCCTATACCGACGGGTGGCAGTGTCTCCTCTCAAGGACGACCCAAGTAACGGAAGATCAGCTCCACTTGGAGGGAGGTGAAGACCCGTTGCCTCGGGCGGTAGCCCGTATCACCAAGCTCCCGGGTCAGACGATCGTTATACCGCATCCATTCCGCCAGCCGGTTCAGGGCCGAGACGGGGCTGATCTCGGGGGCGTAGGCCATGGCCAGCTCCCGCTTGGAATAGGGCCGCACGGGCCACTCGTCGATTTGTGTATATCCTGTTCGCATATCGTTCGCATTTTTAAGATTTATCTTATTGGTATAAAGATACTTAAAACATACGACACGAACAACTATACGGATGTTTATTTTTCAGCATATCTCCTCTTTTATCTCCCTTATTCATCCGCTGTCAGCGGTATTCATTTCAGAGGAAACCGAATGTCGTACATTCGTTATCGAAAACAAATCGATTTCATTTTCAATTTTCAATTATCAATTTTTAATTATCAAATCTATGGCTTTAAATTACAGCGTGTCCCTTCGGACCAATCCTATCAAGAAAGACGAGCCGGCGAAAGCGTACGCCACGGCACAGATCAATGGTGAGCTATCGCTCAAGCAGCTGAGCCGCCGGGTATCCATGCAAACCACCGTCAGCCGGGCGGATGTGGTGGCGGTATTGATCTCCACTGTCGAGAACCTGCTCGATGCCCTCCAAGAGGGGAAACAGGTGGATTTCGGCGAACTGGGTAAATTCCGGCTCCATATCCTCAACGAGGGTGCGGAGAGTCTTGAGAAATTCACATCTACAAACATCACCGGGGTTAGTATCCAGTATATACCGGGCGAGGACTTGAAGAATGTCTTCGCCGGGCTGGAGTTCCAACCTGTGGCTACTCGCAAGGCTCAGCAAGCGGTGCTCCGTGCGGAGAAGGCTGGGGAGACTACCGTGGATATCTCGAAGAAGCCGGCTGCTGGGGGTGGGGATTCGGAGTCGCCTGATGAGATCTAACGTGTCACTTTTGGCTTGACCCAAAAGTAACCAAAA
>NZ_FR885327.1:0-36476 GCF_000436315.1 Parabacteroides sp. CAG:2
CCTTTATGCGTTCACTATATCTCGTCTTCACTCAAACTACACAAGGTGTTTCCGAAAAAAGACGTACGTGTTTTTTTAAAGCCTAAATGAATGCCCCATATAATAAAAATCGTATCTTTATCGCCAAAGATGGAAAAGAACCATCTATATCCTATTAATCACTAAAACCTATAAACACTATGGGAAAATTTATCAACCCCTTCACCGATTTCGGCTTCAAGCACATATTCGGCAGGGAAATGAACAAGGACATTTTAATCGAGTTCCTGAACGACCTCCTCAAAGGGGAGCATACTATCATGGACCTGAGGATCATGAACAATGAACAATGAGCGATTGCCCGAGACAGAGCAAGGAAGGAAGGTCATCTTCGATATCCATTGCGAGACCGACAAGGGCGAACGGATCATAATCGAGATGCAGAACAGGGAACAGCCCCACTTCAAAGACAGGGCCTTGTATTACCTCTCGCACTCGGTGGTGGAACAGGGGATAAAGGGAACATGGGACTATGAGCTGGCGGCCGTGTACGGTGTTTTTTTCTTGAACTTCACGCTAGACGAGGAGAACAGGCCAAACAATAACAGGAACGAAGGAAAGTTCCGAAGGGACATCGTGCTGGCGGATCGGGAGAACGGACAGGTATTCAACCCCAAGTTCCGCCAGATCTATATTGAGCTTCCTCGATTCAACAAAGAGGAGGAAGAATGCGAGACTGATTTTGAACGTTGGATTTATGTACTAAAGCATATGGACACATTAGACAGAATGCCATTCAAGGCACGCAAGGTACATTAGACAGAATGCCTTTCAAGGCACGCAAGGCCATATTCGAGCGGTTGGAACGCATCGGATCCATGGCGAACCTCACCCCCAAACAACGAGCGCAGTACGAGGCGGAGTGGAAGATGTATAATGATTATTATAACACCTTGGACTTCGCCGTTGAGAAAGGCATGAAAAAAGGGATGGAAGAAGGCATGGAAAAAGGATTGCAAAAAGGATTACAAGAAGGATTGCAAGAAGGACTGCAAAAAGGGAAAGAATCTACGGCACGTAATATGAAAGCCGAGGGAATAACCCCTCTTATCATCCAAAAATGCACCGGCCTTTCCCTTGAGGAAATAGAGCGACTATAAAACAAAATCCCTTCAGCCTCCATCCGTTTTTAACGTATAGTTATCAAAGGGAGAGACTGAAGGGATTTTTTATATTTATAAACGATCTAAAAGCTACTCCTCACGCTGCTTCTTCCATTCCTCCGCACACTCTTCCAAGGCCTTATACCAAGCCTGGCCGAACTTACGGATCAAGGGCTCCTTGAGGAACTTATAAACCGGCAATTGCTCTTTCTTTCCTAAGATCTCCGCTGCCTTACAAACGCTCCAGCGATGATAGTTCACGGCCTTGAAATCCCGATACTGAGTGACACGTATCGGGTAAAGATGGCAAGAAACAGGCTTATAGAAATCCGTCTTACCTTCCCGGTATGCTTTCTCAATAGCGCATTTACAAGTACCATCGGCGTCGTAACAGGTAAAGACACAATCTTTGCCGTTCACGATAGAGGTAACCGTATCGCCTTCCTCATCGATATAAGCTACGCCTTGCTTATTAATGACCTCTTGAGCTTTCGGGGATAAATCATCCCAGATAATGGGCAATACTTTCTGGAGCTTCGCCAACTCCGAATCCTCTAATGGAGCGCCGGAATCTCCTTCCACGCAGCACTCCCCCTTACATTTGGAAAGATCACATAAAAAATAACGCTCGATAACGTCAAGACTTACTAAAGTGTCATCTATCTGGATCATAAGATGCGCCTAGCTCTTATTTAATCAATGACTTGCCAGTCATCTCCTTCGGCTGTTTCAAGCCCAAGATGTGAAGGATTGAAGGAGCCACATCGGCCAAAATACCATCCTCTACTTTAGCGTCCTTGTTGACTGTCACATAAACGAATGGAACAGGGTTCAAGGAGTGAGCCGTATTCGGAGTGCCATCCTCGTTCAAGGCGTGATCCGCATTACCATGGTCAGCGATGATGATTACCTCATAGTCGTTGGCTTTAGCGGCCTCAACCGTATCGTGCAAGCAAGCGTCGATCGTTACGACCGCTTTCTCGATCGCTTTGTAGACACCCGTATGGCCTACCATATCACCGTTGGCGTAGTTCACTACGATAAAATCGAATTTCTTCGTATTGATAGCGTCCACCAATTTATCTTTCACCTCGAAAGCGCTCATTTCCGGTTTTAAGTCGTAAGTAGCCACTTTAGGAGAAGGGACCAAGATACGCTCCTCGCTATCGAACGGAGTCTCACGGCCACCGTTGAAGAAGAAAGTCACGTGAGCGTATTTCTCTGTCTCGGCGATATGCAACTGAGTCTTACCTACGTTTGCCAAGAACTCACCCAGCGTATTATTTACGTTCTCTTTGTCGAACAAGATATGAACACCCTTGAAGCTAGCGTCATACGGAGTCATACAGAAATATTGCAAGCCAGGGATCGTATGCATACCGGCCTCCGGCATATCTTGCTGAGTCAATACAACTGTAAGCTCTTTCGCACGGTCGTTACGGTAGTTGAAGAAGATCACGACATCGCCTTCCTCGATAACAGCAACCGGCTTTCCGTTCTCAACGTGAACGATCGGCTTGATGAACTCGTCCGTTACACCCTCGGCGTACGACTCTTCCATCGCTTTTACCATGCACTCGGCTTGCTTACCCTTACCTTCGACCAATAAGTCGTAAGCCTCTTTCACACGTTCCCAACGTTTGTCGCGGTCCATAGCGTAATAACGTCCGATGATAGAAGCGATCTTACCGCCGGTAGTCTTCAGATGATTCTCCAACGTCTCGATAAAACCTTTACCACTCTTCGGGTCCGTATCACGGCCATCCATGAAGCAATGTACATAAGCCTTGCTGATTCCGTATTCCTTGGCGATATCCGTCAACTTCAAAAGATGCTCCAAAGAGCTATGTACACCACCATCGGAAACCAAGCCCATGAAGTGGATCTGCTTATTATTCTCTTTCGCGTAGCTATAAGCACGTTTGATCTCCGGGTTCTCCATGATCGTATTCTCGCGGCAAGCGATGTTGATCTTCACCAAATCTTGGTAAACGATACGGCCAGCACCGATGTTCAAGTGGCCCACCTCAGAGTTACCCATTTGTCCGTCAGGCAAACCAACGTTCTCGCCAGAAGCCTGTAACTGTGAGGCTGGATAAGTTTTCAATAACTCGTCCCAATATGGAGTCGGCGTGTTAAAGATCACGTCGTCTTTACCTTTGTCACCAATTCCCCAACCATCACAGATAATTAAAAGTGCTTTTTTGCTCATGATTGCTAATTTATTATATTGATTATGTTTTTAACCTTTACGATCGCGAAGATAATCAATTCCATCGTATTATTGTTTTTCTCAATGTATTACTTTTGTGGCAGGAATGGAAAAGAATATACAAGACAAGGATTTGGGAGTCATAACGCTCCGTACCACTCCCCGGGCCACTCGATACACGCTCAAGATATCAAAAGGAAAGATAACCGCCACGATGCCACCCGGGGGAGACGAGAAACGTATGATCGCTTTTATCATGGAGAACAAGGCCCGGCTGGTAAAAGCGCTCCAGAAGCATCCGGCCCGGCCCCTGCTCGACGAAAGATCGGAGTTACAGGCTACGACATTCCGCTTGCATATCTTCCGCACCGAGCGAAGTAATTTCTACATGAGATTGGAGGATGGAGTACTGCATATCGCTTGTCCGAATGAGACTCGTTTCGAGGAGGAAGAGGTGCAATCCTTATTGAAATCCATGCTGGAGAAGGCGCTCCGCCACGAGGCGAAACGGTTGTTGCCGGAACGTATCACGCTATTGGCTAGACAACATGGATTTATGTTGACCGGGGTGAAAATCAATAATAGCAAAACGCATTGGGGAAGTTGTACAATGAAGAAGAGCATTAACCTCTCGCAATCATTAATGCTTCTTCCTTGGCATTTGGTGGATTATGTATTATTGCATGAGCTTTGCCATACGATAGAGATGAACCATAGCGAAAGATTCTGGAAACTGATGGATAAGGTGACGGACAATCAAGCGATTCGTTTACGAAGCGAATTGAAAAACTATCACATGTTGTAGAGACAGAGCACGCTCCGTCTCTACAACTAGGTAATTTGTTAGAAATTGGCTCCTACTTGCAGAATGAAAGTCCGGGGTGCGCCGACATCCATCGGGCGGGCGCTATAGCGCTTGTTTAAGAGGTTGTTCACCAGTCCTTGTACATGGATATTCTTCGTCACTTTCATCCCGACACGCATATCCATGACGAAATATCCTTTATTGTTCTCTGCCCAATAATCATGTAAGTTTCCGAATAGCATCGAGCGCATATAATCCATCAGGTTAGGCTCCGCTTTCGTACGCTCATCGACCATAAAATAATCGACCGCCAATGTCTTGCTTTTCCATGACATATTCGTTCCGATATTAAACTGTTTCCATTCCAGATCAAATACCCCCTTTACGGAATGTTTCTGGCGATATTTTAAATACTTGCTGTCATTCGATTTCGAACGCATCGCCATTAAGTCATCATTCGCTTCCTCCTCCGCGTTCCGTGAATCCACGTCCATATCGATCGGATTCGTATAAACATACCCCAAAGTATATGCCAGACGAGTATCACGGTTAAACTCATACACACCCGAGGTAGACAAGTCTACCCCATAAATCTCCGCCCGGCCTACGTTCGTGAACTGAGCGCCGATTCCTAAGCCGTCGCCGCTAGAGAACGCATTGAACAACTTGGAAAGCCCATCGATATAATCGAAGGTCTTATTATTAAACAGGCCGAAACGGAACTCGATCATATCCTTGTAACGGGTATAAAAGCCGGCCACATCGATAAAGCCCTTCAAATTGCCGAACTTATAGCCTTGCTTGAAACCAAGTTCGGCATTATAACCTTGCTCCGCTTTCAATTCAGCGTTCGGGAAAGCTCCCACACCTCCGATATCCTTCAGGATAAACTTCTCCGTAACGGATGGATAACGGTATCCCTGTCCGAAAGATGCCCGGATAAAACTATACTCACCCAATTCATAATTCAAGCCTCCACGGAAAACAGGTTTTACCGGAACCTTCGCCCCGAAAATCTTCGTCTCCGCTTCCCGGTAGAAATCATCGACCCGGTAATACTCCAGACGAACACCGACCGAGACGTTCAAACGATCGATAAACTTATGATCATATTGCAGGAAGGTAGCCACATTATCGCTACTATGCTGCCCGGTCACTTTCGAATCCGCATGAATACGCTCATAAGTACCTCCAACCGTGAGTTGTGAATGTTCGAACTTCTTGCTGAATTGGTAATCCAGATTATAGGAATAGGTATGATCCGTAGCCTCCGGCGCTTTTTTCTCCATCGGTTTCATGGCATCTACCAACCAAGCCCCTACGTTATTCTTATCGGGTAGCGGAGTACGTCCCATCACCCAAGAAATCAAGTCCATATAATCCGCCGAGGTAGCTGTCGGGAAAAAATGATTTCCCAGCTTGCCCAATTCACCCATCAATCCGCTCACCTTCCCGTTCATCACCTCCGGCAAATACGGTAAGAAGGTCGGCAATAACTCGGTTTGCCAGTTTTGCGCCATATTGATAATCTCCGGGACGGATGAGATATCAAAACCCATATTATTCGTTATGTCAAAAAGAGACTTATCCGTAGTATGCGTGATGATACGGCTTCCCCGATGGAAGAAACGCCCCTTGAAACGATGAGTCGTCCCTTTTTCCGAATTCGTATAATTCAAGAAGGGATCTATATAAAATGTATTCTCACGGCGTCCCATATTCGCCAGCGGAGATTGAATATAGGGCTCCTCCGGAGAACGCCAGATAAAGAAACCGGTATAATCGTTATACAAATAATTCACGTTCACGCCATAGTTCAACCCTTGTACCCGGGGATCGTGATACGTAAGATTCCCACCGACCCGGACACGGCGATTGTAATTATCCTGCCGATACCCGTCGTCCAAGAATGTATTAGCCCCCACTGTCAAATCAAAATTCTTGATCCTACGGGAATGAGAGAGATCCAAGCCTCCATATAAAGGCGTCCCGTCTTGGCGCGGCTTCCCATACAATCCTCCTTGTACGTTCACCTGTGTTACCGGATCCAATCCGGGGCGTTTCGTTTTCACGTGAATCAAACCATTCAAGGCAGAAGAGCCATATAATACGGAAGAGGCCCCTTTCAGTACCTCTACTTGATCGACGTTCTCCATCGGGATCATATTCCAGTTTATCTCGCCGGAACCCGGAGTTAGCACCGACATTCCGTCCACCAGAATCAAGCAACGGCTACCCACGCCATAGGTCCATCCCGTACCACCGCGTACGGAAGGTTGCCGGTCCGTTACGTCCACACCGGAGATATTCTTCAATACATCCGTTAAATCTTTCGGAGACTGACGAGTGATATCTTTCGCTTTCAACAATTCCATAGAGACGGTAATATCGCTTAGCTTTTGCTCATAACGCCCGACGCTCACGACTACCTCGTCCATCATGTTTGAGTTTGTTCGCAAGGATACGTCATGCGTCAAGAACTCTCCCGGATCTACTTTCACGGGAACGCTCAACGTTTCATATCCCAGATAGCTAAAAGTCAATACAGCGTCGCCATCCGTCACTTTCAGCTCATAATAACCGTTTATATCAGACACAGTTCCTCTCGTACCCCCTTTGTCCTTATAAAAAACGTTTACCCCGGCTAAAGCTTCCTTGCTCTCCGCATCCTTAATATACCCTTTCACGTCTTGGCCGAAAGAGGCATGGGTTATCAAGAGAAGAAATAATATCAATTTGTAAGTATTCTTCATATCCAAATTATATTTCGCACAAATATAAAGGTTTATTCCATACCGCTAGACAGGTATTTAAAAACAGACCAAGAAGTCCTGTAAATAGACTATACTCTTTTTATTGCGCTAAGGAGAACCGTAAACTAATACCATAGTTCGAGTTCGATGTCGGGTAAGAAGATGTGGACACGATCGGCTCATTGATCTGTAAATCATAGAACGCTCTCAATGTCAAGGCACGACTTAACCCGTAATCCGCAGAGAACTGGATGGTCTTGGCGATATTCCCGCTGGTAGCCTGCGTAAACTGATCCTCAATCTTACGGATCAACGATTGCATTTTACGGTAAGAGAAATCTAAGCGGATCGTAAGATCATTACTGAAGTCGCGTGTCTTTTTCATTTTCAACACCTTGTTAAACTCAGTCAACTTATATCCTACTCCTATCACGAATTCGTTGGAAAGCGCTTCCACCAATTGGTAAGAGGAAATATTCAAGCTTAAGTTACGAGTCTTGCGCAACTCAAATTTACCTGTTATATTATTCAATAAAGTAGCGTCCACACCAAACAACGGGCTGAATCCTTCCGTGATACTCACGGCCGCTATATCATAAGGAGACGACGGCGTAGGATTACCTGTCTGGATATCGCGGATATATCCCAAACCATCCTGCCCGGCATCTACCCAATCCAAGAAGGAGGAAAACGCACCTACGCTATAGGAACAACGATATTGATGACTTAACATCATACTCTTAAAGTATTTGCGGATAACCGGTATACGGATCAAGCCATCATACGTAACACGCCAGTTCGGTAGCAGGCTCTTAACAGACGGGAAGGCTGACAAGCCTACCTTATTCGGGTCCTTACCCGTATAAGCCGCCAAGAAAGCAGGTACCAATACCTCCATGGAATTCAGGCTTACGCCTCCCCCTACGGCTGGATCATAAGGTTTTCCCGCTAAAGCATGCCCCGCCATAAAACCGGAGCTCGGATAAACCGTACCAGAATAGGTATCCATCAAACGCTGGGCGATCACGCTACGATGAGCGATAAATTTATCGAACGCTTTCGAGGAATAACCGTTATTAGCGTTTCCGCTGCCGCCGAAAGCGCTCCCCAAGGCAATCGTAGTCATCGTGAAGCTACCTCCCATCTGCTCGGGCATACCGTCTTGCATATAATAGATATCGGTACTACGGGTATCTACCCGGTTTGCGTTCAAATCAATCTTCAAGCCGGCTATAGGTTCTAGATTCGCACGAATCGTAAGATTCTTCGCGCTATTGATCATGGCGGGAGTCGTCATATTCTCATTCTTTACCAGCCAGCCCCGCTCGTCCGCCTCGTCGATAAAGCTCCTTCTTACCGCTCCAAAAGCAAAACCGAGTCCCGGAGCCAAAGTTCCTGTACGCCGTTGTCCGAACATATCACCAACCTCCGGAGCGTAACCACTCAACATCATACCGTCTATCAACGAATATTGTATGTTTACCCGACGTACCATCATCAAGAAACGGCTACTATACTCAGCGACTTTCGTCAAGGTTCCTTCCAAAGGCTGAGGACCGGGCACGATTGTCAGCTTCAAATGGGCCGTATCCTTATTCAAGATCATGACTTGGGCGTAATTGATCGGCTTGTATTTAATTGAATAGACCTTCCCGTCCGCTCCACGTGCCGTGATACGAACCTTCTTCGTAAACATTCCATGCTGCACGATCGTTCCACTATCCGGGCTCAATTGGATCTCTTTCTCTAGTTTCACCTCTTTCTTCTTTTTCTCCGGTTGACGAGCGCTTACCCGGGAAGAGGCCATAAATTTCTGGTTGATCTTCTTCAGATATTTATTCTTATTGTACAATGACTGCAAATTGAAACTACCCTGCCAGTCAAATTGACGTTGGTTCTTTATTATATTACCCTGTTCCAACTCAATACTAGCGACATTGGCTCCACGATCCCAGTTGTACGTGGCATTATAAGTCAATGAACTATTTACCCAGTCTAATGCCGGTATGAATTGCAATGGCATATTCCAAGTGACATTAAACGTTTGGTCATATTTCAAAGGAGTACCCAAATCACGGATACTTTGCTTCACGGAATCCTTCCATACCTGATAATCATCCGGATTCAATTTCTTATTCACTTGAACATTCGGTTCCTCGATGCGGGCATTCGTACCGGAAGTAAACGTCATGCTCAGATTATTCGTAAAGTCCCAACGTAAACTGAAGGCACGGTCCCACAAGAAATTGTGACTGAATGAGAGCAACTGGTTACCTCCATCCGTAGAACTTGTCAAATCCCTTAGCTTAATCTCATAGTAATTCCGCATCATCGCTGTCTGGAAACTAATATTCGACGGAACGTAATTCAGTCCGAATTGCTTGATATATTTCGTATATCCATTATTCTTCTTCAGCTTCTCGAAGGGTCGGAACGGTTTCACGTAAGGCGTATAATTATAAGCGAAATTACCCCGGTAATCCTTGGTTGTCTCATATTCGGTCTCCGGGTTCTTCTTACTGTTCTGGCTATAAGAGTAACCTAACGAGAAGTTCGCCGGATCATACGGCATCGGGTTCTTGCTACGGATATCTACCTTTACGTTATTGAAAGAGACGCTCTTAATAGTGGTCTGATTCAAAGAATAACTCTTGATGGAGTCTTTCTCGGCTTGGGTCTCTACCGCATCCAAAGCGTCCGAAAGCTTAATATCCTCATTCAACGGATCATACTCAGGAGTTGTAGTCTCTTTCGAATAAGCATAGTAAAAAGGTATGCTAACCTTTGCTTTCTCAGGGAACAACTTACCCAACTCAATCGAGGTCGCCACACTATATTGCGAATAATCATCCATCCGACGTTCGGCCAGCGACTGATCCAACGCACCGAAACCAGCGGTTTCCATTCGTCCACTTACATTGACCGTACCCAAATCGGATAAAGCGACGTTCAGATTCGCATTAGCGGCCCAACCGCCTTTCTCGTCGAAATCGGTCATACGAAGTTCGTTTACCCAAACCTCACCGCTCTTGATATCACCCGTATTATTACGTACGCCGATCATGATCACTTTCACCTCCGCTAAGCTAGGGTTACCGATGATACTGATTTTATTACGCGTATTATCCGGATCATTTTTCGAATAAACCTTTTGGTAGCTTATATTTCCCTGTCCTTGACGTTTCAATTTATTTCGCTCCAACTTCAAGTCGGTTAGAGTCTCCAGTTTAAAATTCAAGGTATTATTTAAAGGCCATACTTTTTCTTGATCCGCACTATTGTTCGTATTATAAAGAATAGTACTATGGGGAGTCAGATCCAAAGGCACCTCATACTCATAATAATTATTTTTATAGTCAGAACCTAAACGAATAAATACAGAGAAATCACCATTCGACAAAGTCTTGCTCTCATCAATCGGCGCTTCCGCATGAGCGAACATTTGTAATCGTTTATACCGGCGAAGGTCATAAGCGGTAGATTTATAAACCGCACGTGCATCCGCAGGAGATAAATCCGTTATCTTCATAGACAATGCCTGCTCGTTCTGTTGAAGCAACTGAGGCTGACTGGAATCGAACATACGGCTGATACCCGGAGGCAACACATAGTTGACCGGCTGACGCTGCCCGTTCTCCTCTATATTTACAGAAGATACGACGATCTGTCCATCAGACTTTGGCGGAATAAGAGGATTTGACAAATCCTGCGTATAAGTACGCCAATCACCACGAACCAATTCCAAGGTACCGAAACGCAGAACCGTAGACTTACGGAATCCTGTCATATACATACGCATGAAACGGACTGTCTTGAAATCCCGGATCGCTCCAACCCTCTTCTCATAATCTTTAATAGGAATCTTAAATAGATACCATTTTACTTTCTCCTTATCACCATTCATTAAGGTTACTTCCGGAGTACGCTCATCAACGATGTTGTTTACACCGACCTGCAAATCTTTTGGACGGAGAGAGATCTTGTACTCAAAATATTTCTCTGTCTCATTCAACGTATTATCGCCATTGATATCTTCCACATCTGGTGTACTCTTTCCGGCTGTAGCATATCTTTGATCGGATTCTTGTGAGTTTCCCTCTGTACCGTTATATCGTTTATAGCGAGATAGGATATCCAACTCCTTAGCATCGTAATCATCCCCACGGAAATAGTGATAATTATCCCCGGCAGGATCGTTAAAAGGAGAAAACGGATCATCCATCATCTTAGAGATTGTCTCGCCGGATAGTTTCGCCCTCAATTTATTCAAATAATCCGCATACGTAGGGAAAATTTGCTCTTCCTCCGTAGAAAGACCGTTCAAACCGACATCTTGCAGCTCACGATTTTGGGCATCAAACGCATATCCCGTACTTTGCGTGCGAGGCACCTTACCCCAAACAGTCGTATCAACTTTCGACATATCACCGTCCACGGGCATACCATTCTCAAAGAATTTCCGCTCATCTTTCAAGATATCCTCGGAAATCTCACCCAAGTTAAAGTATAGGTCACCACCCTCGGCTGTCTCGTCCTCAAGATACGGGTCTAAAAGCCAGAATTCGATATATTCATAATTGGCAGATTCCAAATCGCTAGGCTCGATCTTGCGCATTACACCACCCCAACGTTTTTCCGGATTACCCAACGTACCGTCCGAGTTTACATTTTCCGCATCCAGGTTATACGGACCACGCTCATTCGGGTAAAAAGCGAGGTTTAATACAGGCAAAGTCGTATTATCATTGGTTCCCAACTCTTTATTCGGGAAGATCTCTTTATAACTGACTCCACGGGTGTAATGATTCGATAAATCATCATTCGTAAGATGTCGAGGGCGGGAAGAGGAACTCTTCCGTGTGAAGATTCCGTCTACCGTATACCAAGCCAACAAAGCTCTGTTTTTACCATAAGCGATATCGTTCACCTTCTCCGCTTCCGGAAATTTAGGATTCGAATCTTCATAGGGGGTACTCGCCAAGTTCCAAGCATACGGGTTCAAAAGATCCATACCACTTTGTGTAGACTCGAAGTCATCCAAATAAGAGTAACCACCCGTATATTGATTCTCATAATGTCCCGCTATTAAATGAGCGAATTCCGCATTGAATGAGATTTGGCTAGGTTTGGTCAATGTCAACAAGGGTAACTTATCAAATACATTTGTCAACCACTGGCTCTCGGCTTTATAAGAGGTATTCAAGCCCCATAAAGTATTCTTTATAGACTCATCTCCCAAAGTGGTTTTTACCGTAAGAGGCATTTCCGACATATGCATAACCGTGGCACCGACCATGAAGTCCTTATTGAACTGGTAATTCAAGTCTAACCCGATCATCGTCTTTCGCTGCATATTAAAAGTAGACTGGTTCTCCAGAGATACGCTAACGGGTGTCCCACTCGATATGATGCTCTCATTCAAGATCGTCACACGTCCTAAACTGTAATCTACCGTATAATCCACATTCTCGGTCAGTGTAGCTCCTCCTGCCGTGACACGTACGGATCCACGGGCCACATTAGTAGCTCCCAAGTCGATCTCCGAACCCGACGAGGCTTTATACTCACCACTTAAAAGGAATTTATTTTTCTCGGCGATCTGGCGGGCAACAGTTAATGTCGAGTCATACAACTCTTGGAATACATATTTACTAGCATAGGCATTACCTACCTTTTCCCGTAATTTCGAACCGAAAGGTTGTACACAAGGGAATATAATCTTACCGGTCTCCGCCTGTATCGTATAACCGTCAATAAAATCGAAGAAACCATCCGGATTCGGATTGTCATAGGTATCCAAGCGATCCAGCCCTAATACCCGAATCAAGATTTGATTCGCACAATTACCTTCCGGAAGATAGTTTACATACGTACCGGTAGAATCGCTCTGGTAGGTAACGTTCAACTTAAACTTCTCTTTCTGCACCGAATAAGCACCCAATGAGTATACGTTCTTCATCATCAAGTCCCAGAACATCATATCCGGCGACATCGTGATACCCTTTAGCAACTTCACATAAATACAGTCACTCGTATTCTCTTTATTATCCGTAGAGAACTCACCGACTTGATAGGTCTTGCCATTATAGATAAAACTAAAAGCGACACCCAATACCTCATCAGCCTGTAACTGAGTCCTCAAAGAAATATAACCCAATTTCTTGTTTAATGTATACTCAGATGACTCTAGCAAACGGGCACTCTCGATTTTTTCAAAATCCCGTCCTCCCTCCATGGAGCCTTTCAACGCATCATTAACCATACTTATCTTTCGGGCATCCGTAAATTGAGTGGTTAAAGTCGTATATAAATTGTTTGCGGAATTATTCGGACGTCTGTCCGTTCCGGAAGGCATCACCAACGCAGTATTACCGATATTACGAGATTCATTTTCTCCCAAATCGGTGAAAGCTACGATATTGCGGGACTGGTCATAATTACCTCGTTTATTGGTCACCCACACTTCTATCTTAGAGATCTCGATACCGGAGGTGACGGTAGGCAAAGACTCCATAAACTTATCGTAGTTATCATAGAAATAATGGCCCAAGAAGAAGTGACGGTTCTCGTCGTATTCATCCACCTTGATCTCAAAGGGCTTCGTCTGCACGCCCCCTTTTGAGCTAACCGTCTTGGATTCAGATTCCTGCTGGGCAAACAAGGCGTTCACTCGCAACTTACCAAATTGTAAATCCGCTTTCATACCAAATAAAGCCGCACCTCCATTAATCAAGGAATTGCTGGTATTCATGCTCACGTTACCGGCTTCTAACGACTTGATAATCTCATCCTCCTCGCCTGTATACGCCAATTTCAATTTTTTGGAATCGAAATCAAAAGAGGTCTCGGTATTGTAATTCATTCCGAAATTCACCTTGCTACCCACCGAGGCTTGTACATTCAACTGCACACTCTCGTCAAAATTGAAGAAAGTACGTTTACGGGAACGCTCCGGAAGAGAAGGATCATTATTCTTATTCGTCTTCAATCCCATCGTGATCTCGGCCGAACCTTGTGTTCTTACACGTACTCCACCGGGGCCGAAAATACGTTCCGCCGCACCGATATTAAACTGCATATCGGTTAAGTTGAACTGTTTATTCGTAGCTTTTTGGAATTCTTCCTCGTTCTTTTGGCGGAAATAGGAACGAAGTGATTGTTGCATAGAATAATCTTGGTATTCCGCTGGGGTTAAACTCATCGGCGTACCAATCTCCATATCGCCTAATTTCGTACGGACAATATACGTATTCGTCTTTAAATCATACTCAATCGTAGTCTTGACATTCTCCGGATCACGCAAATCGGCAGGTGATTGTTTCACGATATCTTGATATTCCTCCGGTGTAGTTTTAGCTACCGGATAACGGGGAGGAATCGTATCCTCCGGAGCTTCCAGCAACTCCAATTCCGGCAAAGATGATGTATACGCAAGGTAATCAGCATTCAGCGAATACAAGCCGACACCAAACAATAATACAACGATCCATATGGAATATTTCAGTATTCGTTTTCTCATTTTCTCATTTAATTGTCAATTGTTAATCGTTAATCCTCAATTGTCAATTATCAAAGCATTCTAAGCGCAGTTTTAATTACTTGTTCCACAGCTAAAGTGGGCGAGCCTTTCAAAATAGCGGATACCGCTTTTTGCGAAGCCGCTTTCTGGAAACCCAACATAACCAATGCGGCTACGGCCTCCTCGGTTACCGCTCCATTAGAGATTGATGCCTCCGGCAAGTTTCCGGCCATACTCTCCATAGGTTTCACCTTATTTTTCAAATCTACCAAGATACGCTGGGCCGTCTTCAAACCAATCCCTTTCACGGCAGTCAATGCGGCCTCATTCTTCGAACCGATCACTTGAACCAATTCGGATGGCGGCAGAGAAGAAAGGATCATGCGTGCGGTATTCGGTCCCACTCCAGAAACGGAAGTAAGCAAAAGGAACAACTCCCTTTCGATTTTCTCGGCAAAGCCAAATAGTAAATGAGCATCTTCCCGGATTACCTCATATATATATATTTTTCCGGTAGTCTTGTTCCCAAACGCACTATATGTATTCAAGGATATATTCAGCTCGTAGCCTATACCACCACACTCCAAAATCATACGTGTAGGTGTAAGTTCCACGATTTCACCCTTTATATATTCTATCATCTATATATCTTTTTAATATTCCGTACCTAATTATAACGCAAAATTAATCAAAAACGTATATCGGGTTACCATTCTTTTCCCGGATAAGGAACCTTAAAGGTTTCAAAACAACCCCGATCCTGCAATGTCACATAACATTGACGATGATCAGGTCCTCCAAATGTTAAGTTAGACGGCTGTTTTCCTGTCAATTGAATCTCTTCAACTAAATCTCCTTGCGGATTTAACAAAGCTATAGTACCCTTATCATAACGGCAAATATAAAGATTTCCTTTCTCGTCACACTTCATACCATCCATACCGTACCCCTCAAAAGTATGAAATAGACGTTTATTCCTTAAAGTACCATCCGGGCATATATCATATACCCAGACTTTTAATTGAGCAGATTCATTAATGTACAAGCGTTTACCATCCTCACTCACAGCGATGCCATTAGTCGTTCCCATATTCGTCTCCAATAAGGAGACTTTCGCATCCGGGGTAATCAACCAAAGTTGGCCTTTTTGATTCGGCCAATCCGGGTCACTCGCATAGATATTTCCATTGGAGGCAAATACAATATCGTTTGGTTGATTCATCTTTGGCTCATGAGCGAATACGCTGATCTTCTTAGATTTCATATCCACTTTTAAGATATTATGCCCTGTATAATCCGCCACGTACATATTTCCGTCTTTCCCGAAGCGGATACTATTCCCGGTAGATCCTTCCGGCAAAACGAGAAAACAGCCATGGCTACCATCTGGGCGTACAATACCGATCGTCCCTTCTTTCTTATAATTTACGGCATATAAATTTCCTTCGCTATCTACAGCCGGACCTTCTATTCCGGAAGTAAATGTGTGCTCTGGCATCCAACCTGTTGCTTTCAATACATTCTGGGCATTTAAAGAAATCCCACAATACAGAATACCACACAGCAGACTAGCAATGACCTGTATACTTTTCATTTTCAATAATTTTACTGTTTCCAAAAACCGGGGACTAATATCGTTAATACCGTAAATATCTCCAGACGCCCTGTTAACATCAAAAAAGACAGAAACCATTTCGACACCGTGGGAACATCCGCAAAATTACTTACCGGACCAAGCGTTCCCAAGCCGGGCCCTACGTTACTTATAGCAGAAACAGCGGCACCAATCGCCTCCGAAAATCCCATCCCATCCAAAGATAAAGCCAAACAGCTCACCACGATTAACGTAATATAAGCGAACACAAAAGCTAACACACGATGTACGATATCACCAGATACGACATGCCCGTTCATTCGTACTGGAATCACCGCATGGGGATGTGTCTGTTTCTTAAATTCATTGGAGAGATTCTTCGTTAAAATAACGAAGCGTCCCATCTTCAAGCCACCGCAAGTAGATCCGGCGCATCCACAAATAAACATCAAGATCAATGCGATAAACCAGAAAAACGGTCCCCAAGGAATATAGTCATCCGTAGCGAATCCACACGTAGAAACCAAGGTCACCACTTGGAAAGCCGCCTTACGGAACGCATTCTCTACATCCGAGGCGAATCCAAGGTACAAGATCCACACCATGACAACGATAATAGCGCCTAAAACAAAAAAGAAAAACCAGCGAAACTCCTCATCTTTAATCAATTTCTTCACATTTCCATTAAAACAGAAATAAACCAATGTCATATTGGTAGCTCCGATAAACATGAAAATAGTTATTACATACTCTATATAAGAGGAATTCCAATAAGCGATACTTGCGTTTTTGGTTGAATATCCACCAGTAGATATAGCCGTGAACGCATGATTTACCGCATCATACAAATTCATCGGACCAGCCCATAAAAGGCCGACTAAAAAAAGTGTCAGAAAAACATACACCCCCCACAGGCGTTTAGCGACTTGCGTAATACGAGGACGAAAACGTTCATGGGTTATACCGGGCGTTTCGGCATCAAACATCTGCGAGGCACCACCCCCGAAAATAGGCATCAAAGCCACGGTGAATACGACCATACCGATACCTCCCTGCCACTGTGTAAGACTCCGCCAGAATAAGATACCTTTAGGCAACGCTTCTATATTCGTTAAAATAGTAGAGCCTGTAGTCGTAAATCCGGACATGGTCTCGAAAAAGGCATCGGTCACATTATCTATATATCCTCCTATATAGAATGGTAACATTCCAAATAAAGAGAATAAAATCCATGTCAATGTCACGATCAACATTCCTTCCCGCCGGCCGGCCGAGTGTTCATTCGCCTTAAAGCCCATAGAGTAGAACAAAAAACCGGTCCCGAATAAGATTCCGCTTGAAATAAGAAGCGGATATACATCACTCCCCCGATAAAGGAAGGCTACGACAGTAGCAGCCAGCATAAAAAAAGTCTCAAGGATGAACATCACCCCTAGCATCTTCACTATAAAACGTACGTTCAACATAACTATCAACTAGTTAAAGTAGTCCTCCAGCTTACGCATAGCCGTATCCAAGCAGAATACGACAACATGATCGTATGCCTGTATCTGAGTATCACCCTTGATCATCATAGGTTCACCGTCACGAATCAACCCACCGAGAGTCATATCTTTCGGCAGACGGAGATCCTTGACTTGTTTCTTGGTAATCTTTGAATCCGGTCGAGCCACCAACTCCGCTACATCCGCATTCGCAAAGGTCAAACATTTCACGTTAGAGACATCCGCATCCAGAAGAAATTGATAGATATGGCTGGCCGCTATCAGCTTTTTGTTGATAACCGAACCGATGTCCATACTTTCCGCCAATTGGATATAATCAATATTCTCAATCTTAGCGATTGTCTTAAACACACCTAAACGCTTAGCGGCCAGACATGCCAATATATTCGTGCTGGAATTTTCCGTCAAAGCTATAAAAGTCTGCGCATCCTTGATGCCTTCTTGCATCAACAAATCAGTATCACGGCCGTCTCCGTTTATAATCAAGACATTACTAGGAACAACCTCAGCGATTCGATGACTTTTCTCTTTATTAGCCTCAATTACTTTTACCCGGATGTTATTAGGTAAATATTGGCAAGCACGGATAGCGATACGGCTTCCTCCCATAATAATAACCTTCTTTACTTCCGGATCTTTCTTTCCGGCCAGTAAGCGTACATCCTCTATATGAGATCGGGTCGTCGTAAAGAACACGATGTCACCAGACTCTATCCGGTCCGTACCACGGGGGATTATCGTCTCGTTCTTTCGCTTAATAGCGACAATATGATATAGCTTCTGCTCATTTAGCAATTCGGCCAATACCCGGTTCACCAAACGGGAATTATCCCGAACTTTAACACCTATCAGAATTAAAGCTCCCCCAAACAGCTCCCAATATTGGCGTGTCCACGGACGGCGTACAGCTGTCACGATCTCCTTAGCCGCCAACATCTCAGGGTAAATCATCGAGTTGATTCCCAGTTTCTCGAACAGCTCTTTATTTTTGGGTAATAAATATTCGTAGTTATTGATTCGGGCCAACGTACGATGCGCTCCTAGATTATGAGCCAACATACAAGCCGTCACATTGGTAGTCTCCTCGGGAGTAACACTTACGAACAAGTCCGCTTTCTTGATCCCCGCCTCCTCCAAATCTCTAAGCGAGGTCGGATTCCCGACCATAGGGAGAATCTCCATGCTAGATTTTGAGAAATTCAGCCGTTCCTCATTCGGATCCATCAAAATGATGTCCTGATTCTCTTGAGATAACATTTTCGCTAAATGTGTACCTACTTCTCCCGCACCGGCTATGACAATTTTCATATTTTATTAATTGACAATAATCAATTCTCCTTTTTCAACTGTTTCGCGATGCTCTCGGCATCCATACCACATAATTGATACAGTTCCGGTATAGAACCATGCTCGATAAACGCATCCGGCACTCCGATACGCTTTACATGAGGCGTATAGCCATTGTCTGCCATAAACTCAAGGACAGCGCTACCAAAACCTCCTTTTATCACTCCATTCTCTACCGTAATAATACGGTTATATTTCTGCCCGATCTCATGCAACAGCTCCTCATCCAACGGTTTCAAGTAGATCATATCGTAATGGGCTATCGATACCCCCTCTTCTTTCACCATCTCGATGGCTTTGATCACCTCGTTTCCGATCGGTCCGATAGAAAGTACGGCGATATCATCCCCGTCACACAACTTTTTCCCTTTTCCTATAGGCAATACTTGCATCTCGTTACGCCAATCTTTCATCTCCCCCTTACCTCTAGGGTAACGAATTACGAACGGGCCATCAAAAGCGGCATAGCCTGTATACATCAAATTCCGTAAATCCAACTCATTCAATGGGGAAGCGATTACCAAATTCGGTATCGGACGAAGATATGCTAAATCAAACACGCCATGATGTGTAGCTCCATCCTCTCCCACTAATCCCGCACGATCCAGACAGATCACCATATGTAGTTTTTGCAAAGCTACATCATGGATAACCATATCATACGCACGCTGCATAAACGAGGAATACACGTTGCAGAAAGGTATCATTCCCTCCTTAGCTAATCCAGCAGAGAAAGTTACGGAATGTCCTTCCGCAATTCCCACGTCAAACGCACGATCCGGGAAGGCTTTCATCATATAAGTCATCGAGCAACCGGAAGGCATAGCCGGAGTTACGCCTACAATACGTTCATCATTCTCCGCAAGCTCTACCAATGTATGACCGAATACGTCTTGATATAATTGAGGCTCATCTAATTTACGAACGATAATACGCTGGCCGGTTTCCTTATTGAACTTTCCGGGAGCATGCCATTCCGTAGCGGACTCTTCCGCAGGTTTAAAGCCTTTTCCTTTTTTCGTTTTGATGTGCAACAGCTTAGGGCCTTGCATATCTTTTATATCATTCAATACCTTCACCAGATAATTTACATCATGCCCATCCACCGGACCAAAGTAACGGATGCTGAAGCCTTCAAATAAATTATGTTGCTGGGTAAGCAATGCTTTAAGGCTATTGTTAAAACGTAAGATGTTTTCCCTGCGATCGTTATTGATGAGCTTGATCTTCTTTAAGCCTCGATACACATCGTATCTCATTTTATTATAGGCTTGACTCGTCGTTATATCCACTAAATACTGGCTAAGACCACCTACGCTATGATCTATCGCCATATCGTTATCATTCAGGATAATCAACAAATTATTAGGGTTGGCAGACGCATTATTCAACCCCTCGAAGGCGAGTCCTCCGGTCATAGCGCCATCCCCGATCACGGCGATCACATGGCGATCCAGTTCCTTCTTCAAGGCCGAGGCTACCGACATACCCATCGCCGCAGAGATTGAATTTGAGGCGTGTCCGGCGATAAAAGCGTCATACTCACTTTCCGCAGGATTAGGGAAGCCACTAATTCCTTTAAACTTACGGAGCGTATGGAAAATATCTTTCCTTCCTGTAAGTATTTTATGTCCGTAAGCTTGATGCCCGACATCCCAGACAATACGGTCATAGGGGGTATTGAATACATAATGAAGGGCGACTGTCAGCTCTACCGTACCAAGGCTTGCACCTAGGTGGCCGGGATTCTCAGACAAAACATCGATAATATATTGACGCAAATCGGCACATACCTGCTCCAACTTATCCTGTGACAAATGTCTCAAGTCTTCCGGAAAATGAATGCTATCCAATAGGTGTTCAACTTTGCTTTCAGCCATGTCTGCTAATTTTTCTGGCAAAAATACAGAATAAACGGCATATATAATAGTATTGTCCTGTCATTTCTTAGACAAGGGGGAAATCCATATTGATTTTAACAGCTAAATCCTATAAAATTTCATAGTTATGTTTTTTTCAAAACATAGTTATGAGTTGTGAATTTCATAACTATGAATTTTTCAAGTTATAATATAGTCATGAAATAACACCATTTGGAAATAAAAATAGCCCAACCACACCAAATTTGATCTCTTAAAAAGCACAATAAGTCTAATATTTCCAAACTATTACCTATACACCTAATAATCAACATACAATAAAATCGTATCTATCCAAACTCCGATTAGTATCCATAGTATTTTGAATTTCTATTAATACTAATCGCTATTTCTATGGATAGTAAAGCAGGCTACAATGAAGCCTATTTTCAAGAAATATACAATAAACAGAATGGCTCCCGGCTGATTAATGATACGTTTAGTGGTAAAACATGTACATAGATACGTTTTCAAGTAAAGACTCGTATATGGTACAGTTGTCCAAATAAAAAAGAGCTGTGCTTCCTATTTTACCGAGAAGCTTAACAGCTCTTTCTTCTTACAAAACCTCTTAATTTTTTATTCCAAGGTAAAGCTACCGGTCAAGTGTCCCAATCGATGTAACAACACAACCTGATACTGGCCATTTGCTTCTCCCGCTAAAGAGAAAGAATAAGTTCCACCTGCCTCTGAAGAAACAACATCTTCATAGACTTTCACTCCTTTATCATTCATGACACATACGGTCAAGTTTGATAAATCATCTTCAAAGCTCAAGGAAAGGATGTCTCCTTCGATTGATGCAACTGGAGGACGGTTTGTGTTAACGGAACGATAATAATCCTCCTCATTCCATTGTCCTTCTGTAGGGATAGTATCCGCAAAAGAAAACTGAACTAAAAACAACATAACTGCTAAAACAGCAAATTTAAATGCATTTCTCATAACAAATGTGTATTAATTGTGAAACAAACATAGCATGATTAGTTAAAAAGCAAGGCATTACTAATTGCACAAATTATGCACAATCCTATTAAAAGTCACGTATAAACTTATCAAACTTCTCAGAAGAACCTTTCTCTGAGTGAATTTTATCATATAATCGTTTCCTTATCATTGAAACATTAGTTGGAGTTGTCACAATCAACATAGCAATAGTAACAGGAGGAACATTTGCTTTAATTAAACAGCTAACCCGCAATTCTGTCATCGTTAATCTAGGAGCGACACCCATTAAACGATGAGTAAAATTGTCATATGTATTATCTATAGCCTTAAACAACTCATCCCAATCCTCTTCTTTAGGCCTCCATTCTTCTTTAAGGTGGAATCTATAATAAATATCCGACATACAAAATTCCTCAATCAGAAGCTGCTTTTCCGTTTTAACGCATTTTAAAGTCTGATTTTCAGCTTCTAATTTTAATTTTTGCAAAGCCATAAGTTCTTTATCTTTTTCAGTATAGGCCATGGAAGACTCTTCCAGTTGCTTTTCCAAGCACTGGATCATCTTTTCATTATGCTCAAGACGTATTTGATCTTCGTCTCTCTTCTTCTTTAGAGCAAATAGTCTTTCTCGTTGCTCACACAGTTTCATCTTTTTTCTTTTCAGAGAAAAATATACACATATTGCCCCCATTACAACACAAATCAGACAAATTCCACCAAACAAACACATATATAAATATCTTATCTTCATTTTATCAAGCAAAATCTTCGCTTTCAAAAATTTTGATTCAGCTTGATGATAATCATATAAACTCTCCATTTTACGAATTGACTCAGTCTGCTTAATCAAATTAATAGAATCTCTCAATTCTTCATATTGTATCTGATTGATAGCATAATACTTCCAATGCTTTTTTTCTAATTCTAATTGCGCCAAATAGTAAAAAGCACCCGCACGTGTTTTAAGAATAGGGCTATTTGTACAAAGTCGTAAATAAAAATAGGCAGAATCTATCTGATTTGTTTTATGGAAAAGTTTTCCTAAAGTAAGATATGTAGGATCCAACAAAATTCTTTTTGAGGGAGAACTCAAAACTTTCTGTATATATTTATAACTTTTTAAATATTCTCCTTTATCTATATACAAACTGGCTAATTCTCCATACACCAAAGGCTTATTACGATTATTACAAACAAGAAGAGCTTGTTCATAATATGCTATTGCACTATCATTCTTTTCTAAAGCAGTAAAAGTTCTCCCTATATCTCTCAAAACATACGATATACCAACAGAATCTTGCATTAAAGCAAAGCGATCTAAAGCCTTCCTTTGGTAAGGAAGAGCCTTTTCATACACATTTTGATATGTATATAACATTCCTATGCTATTATATATTCGTCCTAGTAGCGCATGATCTTCTACCTTACTCTCATCCTGTAACGCTTTCAAATAATAATCCTGCGCATGAAGAGCATCACCTAGGTCTTGGTTTATTCTCCCTCTATAATACCAAGCTTTTGCTTTTCTTTCCCAATCTTCCGTTTTATCAAAAAATTCAACTGCTATTGTAATTAACGAATCTGAAGTAGGTTTGATATAAGTCTTATTTTGAGCTTCTGTCAAAAGTAGGTAGTACATAGCACGATCCTTTTCTGAAAGATCATTTACATCTTGTATTGTTGATAGCAATGTTAAAACGCTATCGGGATGTTGGGACATTATCTTTTCCGCATGTTCATATAGACCTGAGTGATGGCTACATGACATTAGTCCAGTAATAAAGAACAGAAAAAAGACGTATAGATTGTTTTTCATACTCTGTAACATTTTTATTTTCCACAAATGTAAGTAAAATCTCTAATCCTAAAAGTCTTGATTTTTACTGAATTAGACACATACAAGGATTTACGGGTATTTGTATTCCTCCATCTGTTTTGAAAATCAAAACGGATCAAACACCCCGCAAATAAGAAGTAAGTTTAAACTCTTTTACCTTTTAAATACACACAGAAGCACTAGAATACGCAGGATTACTCTAGTATTAGGGCAACAAAGACAACACAAGAGAGTGAACCTTGCCATTGCTGGCAACTACCTGTTCACCCGAAGCCCAGTTCTCTCCTCCATTGAAATCTGATATTTTTCCTCCGGCCTGCAATAAAATCAAGGCACCAGCAGCTACGTCCCAAGGGCCTAAAAAGGCCTCTATACGGGCATCAAAACGTCCTGCTGCCACATAACACAGTTCAGCGGCGGCAGATCCCATCAAACGGGTACCTCCCGCAAAACCATACAACCTATCAACCAAATGAGCGGCTACCGGACGATAAGCATCAGAGTTATAAGGGAAACCCAACGCAATGAAAGCGTTATCCAGTACTGAGACATCCGATACATGTATCTCATTCCCATCCAAGTAAGCCTTACCACCTTTCACTGCATAAAAACACTCGTCCCTACACACCTCATAGACTACTCCTAACAATAACTCCTTCCGATTTCTTAAAGCGATACTCACGCAATAAGGCGCGATATCATGAATATAGTTTGAAGTACCGTCCAATGGATCAATTACCCAACAATATTCCTCATCGGTCAAACTTCCAGAGCCTTCCTCCGCGATAAAACCAGCCTCGGGTAGCAAAGTAGACAAAGCCTCTATGATCTGTCGTTCCGATTCTTTATCCACATAAGATACATAGTTATGAGCACTTTTTTCCTCTACTAAGTTCCGGTCAAACTTTCGGCGTTCTTCTTTTAAGAATGTCGCAGAAGCACGAGCTATTTCTCGAACCTCCTTACACAAATAGGCTAAATCTAATTCCATACCGTTCATTTTATTTTGGCAAATGTAATGATTTCCATTTATAGTAATCTCATTTTAGCGACAAATGAGACCACATAGAAACGTAAAAATAATACCTATTACGAATTTGCCCTAAAACTCTGCCTTTAAGAAATATTATATTATCTTTGTGTTATGTTCAGCTAAAAAGATTGAGCTATGAAAACAATACATTATCTTTCAATCATCATCTTATCATTCAGCAGTCAAATACTTTTGGCACAGAATGATACTTTAGTCGGTGTATTGCGTGACATCAGCGATAAAATAATCAAACGCTATCCGGTCACGCTAGGCAGTCAGAATCCGATCACCGTGAAAACGAACAAACATGGCGTATTCACCATCCCGGGGGCTAACCTGAATGATACCTTGTTCGTCACTATTAAGAAAACAAGAAATGTAGTCAAAGTCCCAGTCAACGGATACAATTATATAACCATTACTTTAGAGAATAGCACATTCAACGCAAAGCGTAGTTTTGAACCGGATGAGGCCCTGAAAGAAATTATGGAAAGGGAACGAAACAAAATAGTAAGCTCAAGCGTTATGAATAAAGAAGAGATACAGAAAACCGGATGCCGGGATCTCTATTGCCTACTACGAAGGATGAGTGGCATAACATTCGCCGATGGTTCCGTACGCATCCGTGCGAGTGTTTCCCTAAACAGTCCTAGTGACCCGCTAGTAGTGGTAGACGGTATACCGATGGACCTATCTGTTCTAAACACGATTCCCGTCGAAGATGTCTCGGAATTAAAAGTATTGAAAGACGCCGGTGAATACGGGGTAAGAGGCGCAAACGGAGCGATCGTCATAAAAACAGGCAAATAAACAAATAAGAAAAAGAGAAACGTATCAACATGAGAGTATGGATTAAACGGATAGGAGTGATATGCCTAATACCGATCGCATTGGTATTGTTACTCTCTATATTACTATATATACCTCCTTTCCAAAACTTCGCGGTACGGAAAGCGACCGAATACGCAGGAAAAGTGACTGGTATGCAAATCGGGATCGAGCAGATTAGGCTATCTTTCCCGTTAGACCTTACGGTTAAGGGTGTCGAGGTCGTAAATCCTCCCGCCGATACCTTGTTGAGTTTACAGAGCTTGACGGTACGGGTTCGTGCCCTTCCTCTTTTGCGGAAGCAAGTATTGGTAGAGGCGATCGACCTCCGGAACGTAAAGGTTAACACCGGGACTATGATTGAAGGTATGGAAATCAAAGGATTCTTGGGAAAGCTTTACCTGCACGCCGATCGTATAGACCTGTCCGAGGAGAAAGCTACATTTAATACCATAGATTTATTCGATACCGCCATTACCCTTCTATTAAATGATTCAACCTCGAAAGAAGACACGACTTCCACACCTCTGAACTGGGTACTCAAGCTGGATAAAATCAGTTTGGACCGGGTAGCCTTCGCCCTACAAATGCCCTCGGATTCCTTACGCCTTACGGCTTTCGTTAATAAAGCCGGGCTAAATAACGGCCTCGTAGATATTGGAGCGGAACAATATAAGGCGAGAAACTTTGACATAACGAATTCTACATTCGCTTATGACGGGAATTACGCGACACCCGAGCAAGGACTCGATTTCTCCCATATTAGTTTAACGAACCTGAACACTTCTATCGATTCCATCTTATATCAAGGAAAAGAAATAAACGCCCACATCAAGGAATTCTTCGTGGAAGAACGTTCCGGCCTCAAGGTTTCGGCATTGGCAGGAAATGTCCGGAGTGACCATGAACAGATAGACGTACCGGACCTACTTCTCCAGACACCAAATTCCGAAGTGAGATTGACAGCGACTATCCCTTGGAGCTCCCTCGAGGACCACCCACAAGGTAGCATGAAAGCCCTGTTAAACGCCTCGTTGGGGAAAGAAGATTTATTGATAGCGGCAGGTTCCCTACCGGAGGATTTCAAGAAAGCCTATCCGGACAAGCCTCTCGCTATTACGGCTGGCGTAGAAGGCAACCTCTCCAGTATACGTATCACACAAGGCGATATCATGCTGCCGGGAGCGTTTCAGATGAACGTCACGGGTAGCATGGAGTCCGTGACGGATAGCATCCGGCGAACCGGTGAGATTCAGTTAAAGGCTCGATCCGGTAATCTGGACTTTTTGCTGGCGATGCTTCCCGCCTCCCAACGGGATCAATTTGCCATTCCGGCAGGAATTCAGTTGAAGGGGGAAGCTACAGTCGCAAATCAAGAATACCGCACCGAGCTTGTTCTTACCCAAGATAAAGGCAAAGTAGGTCTGACCGCCCGCTATAATCCGGTGCAACTGGCTTATGAGGCTAATTTACGGATAGACAGTCTGGAACCTACCCATTTCATGCCCAAAGACTCTCTATTTTGGCTGACCGCCTCTGTTAAAGCAGAAGGCCGGGGCACAGACCCTTTCTCTGAACGTACATGGGCCAAACTGGACGGTAAGATATCGGATATACGCTACGGCGCCTCATCGGTATCAGACGTATCCATCGATGGCTCTCTGGAAAAGAACTTACTGAAAGTGGATCTGCTTAGCAAATACCCGTTGGCGAAAATGGATGTCTCCTTAAACGCGACCCTCCACAAGCACGAGGTGAAGGCGATGTTGATAGCGGATGTGGAGAACATGGATTTACAGGGTATGCACTTAATGGCAAATCCCTTCGCCACCTCTTTCCAGCTCTTCGCAGAGGTAGAAAGTAATCTGGATGAAGATAACACGATCGACGTTACGTTAGGAAACTGGGAGGTCGTCACCCCAAAACAAAGTTTCAAGCCGAAAACGCTGACCTTGCATGCCCGGACGGATATCGATACCACCCGTGTGTCTTTCCACGCCGGGGATTTAGGGATCATCCTCACGGGTAATGATTGCATACACCACATCACGGATAAGTTGACTAAGGTATCGAACGATATCACCCTCCAATTGGAACGGGACTCGACTGTCAATCTGGAGATCCTTCGCCCGCTCCTCCCCGATATGTACCTTGAGGTACGGGCAGGACAGGACAATCCGATCTACAACTATCTCCAAACCTATTACGTAGATTTCAAGAGCATCGCCATGAACGCCTATACCTCACCGGAAACGGGTATACGCATGGATGCCTCCATTTACGATCTGGCACGGGATACGATGCAGATCGATACCATCCGGGCAGAGATGCACCAAGATTCGCTCGGATTACTCTATAGCGCCCAAGTGATCAAGAATAAATACAGGCAGCAACAACCTTTCAGCGCCGGGCTGGACGGGCAAATACGTTATGGCTTCGGCGACGCCCGCCTTTATTTCAAGGACGGGAAAGGCGAGACCGGCTTGTTGCTCGGAATCCGGGCCGATAAGATACAGAACGGGGTCAAGTTCCATCTCTTCCCCGATGACCCGATCATAGCGTTCCGCCCTTTCAAGCTGAACCCGGATAATTACGTCGTGGTACGCAGCATGAAGGATATCGAGGCGAACCTGCGACTCAGCGGAGATAATAACGCCGCCTTGTGGATACACTCCCAAGCGGAAAGTGACGAGATGGAGGAAGTCCACGCCGAGTTGAACCAGATCGACCTTGGGATTATCTCCAACGCATTCAGCTATATCCCGCCGATGAAAGGTATATTGAACGCCGATTTCCAGTACGCTCCTTCCGACTCGGCCTTCATGGTCGTGGCGGATATGAACATTGATGATCTGTATTATGAGAACGAGCGGGTCGGCGAACTCATGTTCAACGCAGTCTATCTACCTTTAGAGCAGGGGAACCATCAAGTGGATATGCACCTTTTCCGGGACCGGAAAGAGGTGAGTGCCATTACCGCCTTATACCAGATGGGCGAGACCGACCATATCAGCGGTACTGTCGAGTTCATGCACTTCCCCTTGGATATCGCCAACCCGTTCATTCCGGATGATATGGCGAAAATGGGCGGAGACCTCGATGGTACGCTCGCTATCAGCGGACAAAGCGATAAACCCATGGCCGAGGGATATCTGATTCTCGATACCGCCTCCGTTTATGTAGGCGCCGCAGGTTCTACCTTCCGTTTCGACGATAAAAAGATAGAAATAAAGAACAACCGGATCTTGTTCAACCAATATGGTATTTACGCATACAACAAGAATCCGTTTATCATCAACGGAGAAGTGGATTTCAACAATTTATCCCGCATGACCGCCAATCTTAAACTAACGGCGAATAACTTGCAACTGCTGAACGTTAAGAAAAACGAAGAAAGCCTTGTCTACGGAAAGCTGTTCGTCAACCTGAATTCTACCGTACGCGGGCCGTTGGATGCCTTGACCATGCGAGGCGACTTGCAATTATTGGGCGGGACGAATATCACCTACGTGCTGAAAGACTCCCCGCTGACCGTGCAAGACCGTATGTCGGACATGGTAACCTTCACCTCTTTCACGGATACCTTACGCCGGCGCATGCCTCGTAAACCCCCGTTGCCGATGGGAGGCATGGACATGCTGATGACGATCCACATCGATCCCGCCGTACAAGCGAACGTGGATTTAAGTCCCGACCAGTCCAACCATATCAATCTGGAGGGTGGCGGCGATCTTTCCTTCCAGTATACCCCGCAAGGCGATATGTTCTTGAACGGACGCTACACGCTATCCGGGGGAACCATCAAGTACTCCATCCCGGTGATCCCATTGAAGGAGTTCAACGTACAAGAGGGTAGCTACGTGCAATGGACGGGCAACCCCATGGACCCGACCTTGAACCTTACGGCTACCGAGCGAGTCCGTACGTCCGTCACCCTAACCGGGCAATCATCGCCCCGCTTGGTGAATTTCGACGTAGGCATCGAACTGACCCAACAACTGGAGAACCTAGGGTTGCAATTTACCCTCACCGCCCCGGAAGACATGGCGATGCAGGAGGAACTGACCTCGAAAGGCCCGGAGGAACGGGCGAAGCTGGCTGTCAGCATGCTCGTGACCGGTATGTACCTCGGCGGTGGCGGTGGTGGCGGCAAAGTGAACATGAATATGGGAGACGCCTTGACCAGCTTCTTGCAAAGCGAGATCAACAACATCGCCGGAAGTGCCTTGAAATCCGTGGATATCAGCTTCGGCATGGAGACGTACGACGATAATGGCGACGCCGGAGGTGGTACCCGTACCGACTACTCCTTCCGCTTCGCCAAGCGATTCTATAATGACCGTATCCGTGTGGTTCTAGGCGGCCGTATCTCTACCGGCGAGAACATTAACAATGGACAGGCGCAGCCGTTCATCGATAACGTATCCGTAGAATATCGGTTAGACAGCAGTGGCTCCCGTTACGTCAAACTTTTCCACGACAAGAACTACGAGAGCCTGCTGGAAGGCGAGATCACGGAGACCGGGGCCGGTATCGTACTCCGCAAGAAAATGATGCATCTCAGGGAGCTATTCAACTTCAAGAAAACGAAAGTGAAACCAGTGAAAGAGGAAACAGAAAAGGAATGAATATGAAAAACGTTTTAATATATTTTAGGAAGGATGCCCTCCTAGAGCAGGGAAACATGCCTTCCCAGAGCAGGGAAACATGCCTTCCCAAAGCAGGGAAGGATACTTCCCTAGGGCGAGGGGGGGTGTCTACCCAAAGAGCGATCCTATCGTCGCTGGCGCTACTCGGGCTGCTGGCCTTCTTATTCACCTCTTGCTCCACCACGAAGAACCTTCCCGAGGGAGCGGTCCTATATACCGGTATCAAGAAAATAGAGGTGAAGAACGAGGATAAGACCAAACCCGGCGAAGCCGCCTTGGAAGAGGTCGAGGCCGCCCTAGCCTATCCCCCCAACAACGCCTTGCTGGGAAGCTCCTCGATCCGGGTGCCCTTCCCCTTCGGCCTGTGGGTCTACAACGCTTTCGTGAACAAGAAAGGGAAGGTCGGCAAGTGGATCTTCAACAAGCTGGCGTCGAAACCGGTGCTGATCACCACCGTGAACCCGGAAGTCCGTGTCAAGGTAGCCCGGAACCTATTGAACGAATACGGTTATTTCAATGGAGAGACCTCTTTCGAGGTCGTACCCGATCCCAAGAATCCCCGGAAGGCGAAGCTGGAATATAGCGTCACCATGAACGATCCGTATACGCTAGACAGCATCCAATACGTCCATATCCGTCACCGTGCCGACTCATTGATCGATGCCACGATCGGCGATCGTATCCTCCACAAAGGAGAGAATTTCAATGTTGTCCAGTTGCAAGCCGAGCGGGAACGCATCTCGTCCTTGCTCCGTAACAACGGCTATTACTATTTCCGTCCCGATTTCATCACCTATCAAGCGGATACCTTGTTGAACCCCGGGAAAGTGGCCTTACGGGTGGCCCCGAAGGAAAGCCTGCCCCCCTCGGCCCTCCGCCCTTGGAAGCTCGGGGATATATCCGTCTGGCTAAACGGTTACCAGAATGAGACTCCCACGGACTCGATCCGCTATAAGGACCTTACGATCCATTATGAGGGCAAGCTAAGGGTTCGCCCCTCGGTCATTTACAACCGTTTATATTTCAAGCCGGGGGAACTTTACAACCAGCGGGCGCAGGAACGGACGCAAACCGCCCTGTCCCGCTTGGGTATCTTCCGTTATGCCGAGTTGCAATATTCCCCCCGTGATACCATGCGCCGTCAAGATACGCTGGATCTGCGGATCAATACGGTCTACGATCTTCCATTGGACGGCGAGCTCGAGTTGAACGTTACCGCCAAGAGCAACGACCAAGTGGGTCCGGGCGCCATTTTCAGCGTGACCAAACGGAATGTCTTCGGAGGGGGCGAGACCTTCGGCGTGAAACTCCGCGGCTCTTACGAATGGCAGACCGGCAACAAGCTGGATGGTAGCAACTCCAAGATCAACAGTTATGAGTTAGGCTTGACTACCACGCTGACTTTCCCACGGGTATTGTTCCCTACATTCAGCAAACGGGACATGAATTTCCCGGCCAGCACCACCTTCCGCCTCTATGCGGACCAGATGAACCGGGCCCGTTTCTTCAAGTTGCTGGCATTCGGTGGTGACGCCTCGTATGAGTTCCAGCCTACTGCCACGTCTCATCATTCCATCACCCCTTTCAAGCTGACGTTCAACTTGCTCCAGCATACCACGCACGAGTTCGACAGCATTACCAACGTGAATAAGGCTCTAAAAAAGAGTTTGCAAAATCAATTCATCCCGGCCATGAACTATACCTATACCTATGATGATTCCCCGATTACCAGTCGCCGGAACCATCTTTGGTGGCAGGCATCCGTTACCCAAGCGGGCCTTGTCTTGGATGGGATTTATGCGTTAGCCGGGAAGAAATTCAATAAAGAGGATAAGGAATTACTCGGCAACCCCTTCGCCCAATTCATCAAGGGAACCGCCGAGATACGTTATAATTACGCCCTCGGGCATAAGCAATATCTCGTAGGCCGATTAATGGCCGGCGCTATTTATAGCTACGGCAACGCCCGTACCTCCCCTTATAACGAGCAATTCTACATCGGCGGAGCGAATAGCATCCGTGCTTTTACGATCCGCAGCATCGGTCCCGGACGCTACTATCAAAACAGCGATAACAATAAATACGCTTACATCGACCGTACGGGTGATCTTAAATTCGAGGCCAACCTCGAATACCGCTTCCCGATCCTTGGCGACCTGCATGGGGCCACTTTCCTCGACAGCGGTAACATCTGGCTGATCCGGAACGATCCGGATCGTCCCGGCGGACAACTGAAATGGGGTAGCTTCCTCAAGGATCTAGCCTTGGGAACCGGCTTCGGCCTGCGTTACGACCTCACCTTTATCGTCATCCGTTTCGACGTGGGTATCGGTCTGCATCTCCCTTACGATACCGGAAAGAAAGGCTATTACAATATCCCGAAATTCAAGGACGGCATGGGTTACCACTTCGCTATCGGATACCCCTTCTAGCTGTTCCATTCCTAGGATTCTGTGGTCTTATCCAAGGTATTTCATTTTCAATAGGTCAACCCTAATTGGAAATGAGATACTTTTGCGCTCTCATTTTAATAACAAACAGATTAATTAACGAACAGAATCATGAAGAAGATTTTTTACTTAATGTTGGTAGCCCTTACTGTGGGTATGTTCACCGCTTGCGACGACGATGATGAGAATACCCCTCAAATCAACAACCCGGAACCCAAGGAACAATGGGGCAAGACGCTTCGAGGCGACAATCAAACCCTACTGGCCTTTCCTGATATCTATGCCGATTATTGGGAATACACCTATTCTTACAAAGATAATCCAAACATCGGCCTTCGTTTGACTGGAAAGTTCCCGAAGTCACGCTTCTTCAATTTCACGGTTTATAACGACGAGACCCAAATAGACGTATCCAGCATTGAAGACGTAAATATCCAACCCGATGACAGCTCCATCAACCCCTATGTAAAGGAAACAGACGACTACGGAGCAAATGGCTATACGATTTACATCATTCCCGCTAACACCCCCGCCAGCGCACGTGCCTCGATGAAGAACATATGCGAGTTTCCGGAAGATGTCAATATGGTCTCCATTTTCATGCGTCTTTACTTGGCGAAACAATATAGCAGCGATGAGTATGGCGGCGTGGACATGCCTGCTATCCAAGCTTTCAATGTGACTACAGGTGAGGAAGTGGATTTCCCGAAGCGTGAGGTCTGCAACATCCACGAATCGTTGAACTTGCCGCCGATGGATTTCTCCACCGACCTGCCGCAACTCCCGTTCATGCGTGCCCCGCTGAGCCTAATGTACCCGAACAGCCCGGCAGAATACCTATTCGCCCGCATCAAACTGAACGAAGGGGAGGTAGCAACTTTCCGTTTCATCCCTCCTACGGCTCCTAAAAGCGTAAGCGAATACGCCACCGCCGATGTACGATACTGGTCCATATGCCTTGGGTCAGCCGAGACCTACTCGTATGCCTCTATTTACGACAAAGAAATGCCTAAAGTGGACAAGGAAGGTTTCGTAACCTTTATCATAGCGGACGCCAACTCCGCCAAACTGCCCGATCTCCAAGCGAAGGCGGAAGCCAACGACGGTACATATATACTGACTTGGAACCGTAAGGAGCAAGGAGATGGAATCCTTGCCTTATACCGCAACATGGTGATCAACGAGAATTATCCACATTCCATGCGCAAGCTGATGGAGTCCGTTCCTCTAGCGGCCGCCGGCGGCGATATGAGCGGTTTCAACCCGATGAAGATGATCGCCATGCTCGCTATGGGCAACTGGGGCCCTCAAGGCTATAAATTCAGCGAAGATGATTTCTTGAGCGATAGCTTCAATTACGCCAATATCCGAAAAATGAAATAAACCGATAGACATATCGTATTTTCAAGTCCCCTCGTATCCGGTCTGAACCGGGACAAGGGGACTTCATTTTCACACTCTTATCATAAACCATGGAATTTAGATTCCTTATAGACGGGCGGTAATATAATCAATGATCTGCAGACAAAGGCTCGTAGTCTGCTCGTTCACATCCAATTCCGGATTCAGCTCTACCAGATCCATCGATTTAATCAAGTTTGTCGATAGCATATGATCCACGAAGTTATTGAACTCATCCGGCATCAGTCCCTCACACACACGGGTTCCCGTGCCCGGGGCGAAACGGGGGTCTATGCTATCCACGTCTATGCTGAAATGCACGTTGCGGATCTTCCGTTCCTTCAATTTCCGCTTGATGTCCTCCGCTACGAAGCCGATGCCTTTCAGATGGATCGTCTCCATCGTATAGACACTCAGCTTCTCCCGCTCGATCAAATCCCACTCGCCTTCATCCAGACTGCGGGTCCCGACCAAGAATACGTTCTGCGGGTTCACCTTGTTCCCGGGTGCGTAGACATTCACCAGCTCCTCGCTTCCCATCCCCATCAATGCGCTAAGAGGCATCCCGTGGATATTACCACTGGGAGAAGTCTCGCTGGTATTGATATCCCCATGAGCGTCCAGCCAGATAATGCCGAAATCATCATAACATTTACCCACGCCCGAGGCGCTACCTAAACCCAGCGAATGATCCCCACCGATTACCAAGGGGAAAGCGCCGCCTCTCAAGGTATCATAAACCAACTCCGCCAAGTTGTTATTCACCTCTACGATGGCATCCAAGTATTTCATGCTGTTTCCCCGGGCGAATTTATCTGCCTCGCTAACCGGAGGCACATATAAGTTACCCAGATCGAAAGCACGATGCCCGTTTCCCCGTATCAACTTCATCAATCCCCGTTCCCGGAGGTGATTCGGGGCACGCTCTACGCCCTCCCGATCACATCCCAAGTTCAAGGGAACGCCTATTACATTTATTTTCATACCTTAGAATTTAGCGAATGTATCTCGTATGATACCAATAGCTTCCATCATTTGCTCCTCAGTAATCACCAAAGGAGGCGTGAAGCGGATGATATGATCGTGGGTAGGCTTAGCTATCAAGCCATTTTCCTTCAACGCCAGACAGATATCCCAAGCCGTCTTCCCATTCTTGGGTTCCGTCACGACAGCGTTCAGCAAGCCTTTACCCCGTACTTTCTTAATCATCGGATTATCGATCTTCTCAATCTCGCTACGGAACAATTCACCCATCTTGAAAGCGTTCTCCGAGAGACGCTCGTCGCGTACCACCTCCAAGGCGGCGATAGCTACCTTCGCCGCCAATGGATTGCCCCCGTAGGTAGAACCGTGCTCTCCCGGAGCGATCGTTAGCATGATCTCATCATCCGCCAATACCGCCGAGACCGGACTGACCCCACCCGACAAGGCCTTTCCCAAGATCAAGATATCCGGGCGAATCCCCTCGTAATCGCAAGCCAATAGCTTACCGGTACGACCGATACCTGTCTGTATCTCATCCGCGATAAACAACACATTATGCTGATGGCAAAGATCATAGCAAGTCCGCAGATAACCATCGTCGGGCACCACGACCCCGGCCTCACCTTGGATCGGTTCCACCAAGAAGCCTACTACATCGGGATCTTTCAAGGCCTCGGCCAACGCATCTACATGATTATAGGGTATCTTTATAAACCCGGGCGTATAAGGACCGAAATCGGCGTAGGAACTAGGGTCGGTACTCATAGAGATAATCGTGATCGTACGTCCGTGGAAATTCTCGCTACAAACTACGATCTTCGCACGCTCCGGGGCGACCCCTTTCCGACGGTATCCCCACCGGCGGCAAAGCTTCAAGGCCGTCTCCACCGCCTCGGCCCCCGTATTCATCGGCAAGAGCTTGTCATATCCGAAGAACTTACAGGTAAATTCCATGTACTCACCCAGTATATCCGCATGAAAGGCACGGGATACGAGCGTAAGCTTCTCCGCCTGCTCCATCAGGGCCTTCACGATCTTAGGATGACAATGTCCTTGGCTCAAGGCAGAATAGCCGGACAAGAAATCAAAATAACGTTTTCCTTCCACGTCCCACACGAACACGCCTTCGCCTCTTCTGAGAACGACCGGCAGGGGATGATAGTTGTGGGCACCATACTTCTCCTCTCTGGTAATGTAATCTTCCGGTTTCATACTATAATTGAGTTTAAATGACTGTCATATTGTAAGCGTTTACATCGGGATAGCTCAAAGATAAGCATTTGCGGCTAACCAATTGATTACGGGTAGGTATGTTAAGAAACATATCCACAAAAAAGAAGGGATGCCCCGCTCTCCCCAAGGAGAAACAAGGGCATCCCTCGCACATTAGACAAACAACATTTAGTTCCGTATCCGTACCTTATAGGTCTGGTCGGCTATCCGGACAAGATAGACTCCCGCGGGAAGGGCGTATCTCGTCTCGCCGGGAACGACCGCGAACCGGGCACGACTGGCACCCGACAGGCCGACAACCCATGCCTCAGCCGAAC
>NZ_FR885328.1:0-22194 GCF_000436315.1 Parabacteroides sp. CAG:2
CGGAAGAATTACGCCTGATCGAACGATTCTTCCTCCCGATCAAACGGATCGTGAAAGAAGGATTTTAGTGTAATATTATCCTTTCTTTCCTATGCGTTTATCACAGATGTCACGAGTGACAGAGTCCGCCGCAGACTCTAGTTCCACGATATCCACCATCATAGCTGATTTCATGGTTGATAGCATCTGGCGATCCATATAGTTCAGTAAGGCGACAACCCATAGTAAACCGACTACGATCCAAGGATATAATTTCTTATTTTTCATTTGATTGAGGAAAATAAAAAGGAAAACAAAGCCTTAGAAACATCAGGAGCCACGGTTGTGACCCCTGATGTCAATTGACCAATTTTCAGTATTTTAGATAAAGTTATTTAGAAAGAATTTCGTCGCAGAGTAAACTACATTTGAGAAGCATTCTAGGAATGTGGAACGGACCTTTGAATAGATTGCCTTTGGCAGATTGAGAGAGACTACCATCGAAGTGTAGGTAGCCATACCATTCCCCATATTCTTTGTCGGGGAGATGATTAAATGTGTAATCGTTTATTAGTTTGTGCATTTCGAGATATTTGGCGTCGCCAGTCGCTTGGTAGGCGTAAAGCGTAGCGATAACCGCCTCGCATTGTGGCCACCAGAACTTCATGTCGTGCCAATACTCTTGGGGAGGGAAGTTTTTGCAATCCTTGAAATAGTTGATTCCGCCGTACGTCTTATCCCAGCCCCAGTCCCAAGACCAGTTGAGGATTTGTAAGCCCATCTCTTTCAGTTGAGGGTCCCATCCTCGGTATTTGGCCTCTTCTAAGATAAACCATGCGGTCTCGATGGAGTGGCCGGGATTGATGGTACGCCCGGCGATAGAGTCGATAAACTCACCGTTGGGTCCTACTGTCTCCAAGATAGCCTTGAATTCGGGATGCATGAAATCACGGCGTAGCTCGGCTATGGAATCATCGATTTGTTGTGTAAGTATGGGATCGTTTATGGCCTCACGGATGCGTGCCGCCGTATCGATCAGTATCATGCAGAAAGAATGGCCTTTCGCCACGAGACCTTCACGAAATTTAGGCTCCAATAATCCCGGGGTATTCTTATAGTGTAATACTTGCTTGAATAAGTTCACGGCCTTCTCAGCATAGCCTTTGTCGCCTGATGCCAATGCATAGTGAGCCATAGCGATCGCCGCGAAAGTCTCGGAGAATACGTAACGGCGTTTACGTACAGGGATGCCTGTCGCTGTCACCTCGAAGAACATACGTCCGTCCGTATCAAAACAATGTTTCTCGATGAAATCGATACCGTTTTTACAGGCTCTCAGCCATTCTTCGTTCTTCTCAATGTGATTATAGGCATATGCCAAGATAAAGGCGAATCGTCCTTGGAACCAAACGGATTTAGTGGAGTCCATCAGAGTACCATCCCGGTCTACGCAAGTAAAGTAACCGCCGTTCTCTTTGTCCAGTCCGTATTTCATCCAAAAAGGAAGAATATTGGAAAGAAGCTCATTCCGATAGGTCTTGCCCCAATAAGCTAGATATTCCGATGGATTAGATAAATTGTCAAACGCTGCCATACCTTAGAATTTATTACATCTTTCAAAGAAATTGATAGCCTCTAATTCCGCTTTCATTGCGGCCTCTTCTTCGTCCGTCATATTCCGGAACGGGGTACGGTTCTTGCCGAGATCTAATCCGATCAATTTCATGATGCGTTTTCCTCCGACGATATTACCACGGTAATTGCAGATAACGTTAATAACCTCCTGAGAGAAGTTTTGTCTCTCGCGAGCTGTCTCTAAGTCACCGGCTGCCCAAGCCTCTAGGATACCGGTTAATTCTTTTCCGTTATAGTTTGTGGTACCACCGATACCTCCTTGCGCTCCACCCATCGCAAGGCAAGGAAGAATCGTTTCATCCTGTCCGTGCAACATGTCGAATTTACCATCCTTGTATAAACGACATTGATTGTATTCGTATAAGCTCTCGTATGTATATTTGATACCGGCGAAATTAGGGATACGCCCGTCTACTGCTTTTAAGAAATCCAGCATAGGGAGGAAAGCGTTGTTAAACGCAGGGATATGATAGTAGTAAAACGGTAAGGCAGGAGCGCCGCAAGCGATCTCCTCGCAGTACTTTACCAATTCCTCAATTCGACCGATACGAGGGAAAGGGGTAGCCATAGCGCCAATACCCCAAGCGCCGATCTTTTGAGCATGTTCCGCTAAATTACGGCTAGACTTAACGCATGTGCTACCTACGTGCACGATTACCTTAAAGCCTTCCGGAGCTGCTTCCATCCATTTCTCGGCCAATTTCATGCGTTCTTCCTCTGTCAGCATATAACCTTCTCCGGAAGAACCATTGATGAATACGCCTTTCAGCCCGTTTTTCACAAGAAGTTTCGCATAATCTTCAATGGGCTCGTAATTAACTTCCCCGTTCTCGTAGAACGGAGTAAAGGGAGCATCGATCAATCCTTTAATTTTATCCATATCTGCGTTATTTTTATGAGTTTTAACCTCTGATTTTAATTATGCTGCAAATATAAATAAAATATTTTAATAATATAGTGGTGTTTTATCGAGAAAATGAAATAATTATTTATTTTTTATTTAATTCCTTTGAAATACATATTAAATCATACCTAGAATTTTAGATCGAGATAGCAGGCAGGCTCCTAATATACCCGCTCTTTCACCTAATTTGGATACTTTGATCTGAGTATCACGGGTTACCAAGTTCAAAGAGTACTTCCTGACGGCACTTTTAATAGGTAGGCTTAAATATTCTCCCGTCTGCGACAAGGGGCCGCCCAGTACGACCAGTTCCGGATTGAAAATGTTCATCAATCCGGCTATTCCTTTACCTAGATTAAAACCGATCTCCTCCAGTATCTCAATGGATAGCATATCCTCTTTGTGAATGGCGTCGATCAAGTCAGAGAGCCCGATGTATTCCCCGGCATCGATTTTACTGGCCAATATGGTGTTGCTACCCTCTTTATACCGCTCAAGGAGGGTACGGTATAGGGCAGAACCGGAAGCTCCAGTCTCGAGGCATCCTTTTTTACCGCAATGGCAAAGAATCTCATTCTCGAAGAAGCTGAAGTGCCCAAATTCTCCGGAGAAACCTGATTTCCCGAAATAAACCTTGCCGTCTATGATGATACCGATACCTAATCCCCAAGATATATTGATGAATAGGATATTTTTCTCTCCTTTTACGACTCCTTGAAGATATTCGCCGTAAGCCATGGAACGGGTGTCATTCTCTATATAGATCTTTATATGTAGTTTTTCCTCAAGGATTTGAGACAAGGGCTTCTCCTCAAAGTAAAAAATGCTATAGCTATATCCGGCGAAAGGATTTACCCGTCCGGATATATTAATGCCAATGCTTAATATCTTTTCCCTTGGGATCGGCAACGAGTTTATAAATTCATTGATGCATTCGCAAAGATGGTCTAAAGCGGCTGGTGTGTTTTCGAGTGTATAAGGGATATTCTGCTCAATGCGGATCTTATCTCCTTTAAAATCTAATATGGCTAGATTCAGTTGATCTTTCAGTATATCTACGCCCACAAAATAGCCGGATACGGGATTGAGCCCGTAAATACTAGGTTTACGCCCTCCGCTAGTCTCTTGTTTTCCAAAGTCGAGTATATAACCGTCCTCTTGTAATTCGCTAATTAGCTTAGTGACGGTGGGGATACTGAGATTCATTTCTTTACATACCTCCGCTATAGTAGCGTCTCCATTGGCCATATAATAATGTATGATCTTCTTTTTCAGAAGGCCACTGCGAGTATTGTCATCGGACGAGAGCAAGAACTTAGTTGTCATGGTTATACCTTTATTGAGTGATTAGGGCAAAGGTACAATAAGTTTTTTCAAAAACTAAGCGTAATAAAATAAAATTTTTTCATAAGGAGCTATCTTAATTGTAAGAATTTGTAATAGAAGTTGAATACCATAGTCTGCGGCGAACTTCGGACGTTTGATGGCGGTCTTCCTCTGGATCTACGGATTCATGAGCCCTGTAGCCGGTATGGTGGCAGACAGGGTAAACAGGAAGTGGCTAATCGTGGGTAGCTTATTTGTCTGGTCCTTCGTGACTTTGATGATGGGGTATTGCACGGATTTCAATCAGATCTATTACCTACGTGCCTTGATGGGGGTCAGTGAGGCCCTGTATATTCCTGCCGGATTATCGCTTATCACAGATTATCACCAAGAGAAAACACGGTCATTAGCCGTAGGTATCCATATGACAGGTCTATACGTAGGCCAAGCCTTGGGAGGATTCGGAGCTACGGTGGCCAGCGCTTATACGTGGGAAACGACTTTCCATTGGTTTGGTATCATCGGCATCGCTTATAGCGTGGTCTTGATCATCTTCTTACACGATAAGAAAGATCATGTGGAACAAGCCGTAAAACTGGAAAATTATCCGAAAGAGAATCCGATTTCCGGTGCGTTTAAAGGATTAGGGATGTTATTCACGAACATCGCTTTTTGGATCATTCTTCTTTATTTCGCCACGCCGAGCTTACCGGGTTGGGCGACAAAGAACTGGCTCCCTACCCTATTCGCTGAAAATCTCTCGTTGGATATGTCTGAGGCCGGTCCGTTATCTACATTCACGATCGCTATCTCTTCCTTTATAGGGGTAATCGCCGGAGGTATTTTATCCGATAAATGGATCCAGCGGAATGTCCGGGGACGTGTATACACAGGCGCCATTGGTTTGGCATTAACGATACCCTCTCTCCTATTACTAGGATTTGGGCACAACTTCCCGATGATTATCGGCGGTGGTCTTTGCTTCGGTATCGGTTATGGTATATTCGACGCCAATAATATGCCTATCCTTTGCCAATTCATCTCCCCCCGTTATCGGGCTACAGCCTATGGAATTATGAATATGACCGGTGTATTCGCCGGAGCCGCCATCACGGATATACTAGGAAAATCTACCGATGCTGGTAACCTTGGCCATGACTTCGCCATGCTAGCCGGATTGGTACTCATCGCACTTTTAATCCAAGTGATCTTCTTACGTCCGAAAGTCGCTAATATGACCGACGAATGCTAATTAATCTCATCCAATAAACTAAATAAACAACAAAAAAGTAATTCATTATGAAGAAGAATCTACTGCTCTTAATGCTCGCGCTCCTACTTCCGGCATTTATGTACGGACAAGAGCAGACAGTCTCCGGAACAGTGCTGGATACCTATAACATGGGTGTCCCCGGTGCGTCTATCGTTGAAAAAGGCACGACAAATGGAACGATTACCGATTTCGACGGTAATTACACTCTCACCGTATCCAACAAAAACGCCACATTAGTATTTTCTTTCATTGGGTACAAGACACAAGAAGTTCCAGTAGCCGGAAAGGCCAAAGTAGACGTGATCCTACAAGAAAACGCCGAACAGCTAGACGAAGTAGTGGTAACCGGTTACGGTGGCTCACAAAAGAGAGCGACCTTGACAACCTCTATCTCTAAATTGGATAACGCCGTACTGGAAAATGCAGCGATGTCTAACGCCGGACAATCCTTGCAAGGAACCGTATCTGGTTTGCGCGTCGTAAACACGACCGGTCAGCCGGGAGCAAACCCAAATATCGTACTTCGTGGCGGAGCTACCATAACAGGTAAGGATAATGGCGCATTGGTCGTTGTAGATGGTATCGTGCGCAACTCATTGGCCGACATCAACCCCTCCGACATCGAGTCTATCCAAGTATTGAAAGACGCAGCCTCAACCGCTATCTACGGTGCCCGTGCCAATGGTGGCGTAATCTTGGTTACCACGAAACGTGGTAAAGAAGGATCCGCTTCCGTCTCTTACAAGTTCAAGGGAGGTGCCAACTTTGCTCGCACAGGTTATGATTACTTAAACGCTCACGATTATATTTACTACAATCGCTTAGGATACCAAAGAACTGGACGTTCAGGCATGGATAACCAAATGGGATACGGTATCGGGAATGACCTATTTGATATCCGTTATTTGGATGACAGTACCAAAGGCCTCTTGGCAGAAGGTTGGCAACAAATGCAAGACCCAACCGATCCGAATAAACAAATCTTATTCAAGGATTACTCAGGGCAAATGAAAGACGCAGCCTTCCAAGACCCTTCTTTCACGCAAGATCATTATATCAATATCACAGGAGGTAACGACAAAGGTACATTCGCAGCCAGCTTAGGTTACTACAAAGAAGACGGTCTCATTAAGGGAACCAGCTACGAGCGTTTCTCCGGGACATTCAATGGATCCTATAAGATATTTCCGATCTTGACAGTCAACGCTGGAACGACTTATACATGGTCTCGCCAGCCGGGTCTTTGGATCGGATCATATGAGTTCTTCTATCGCACAATGAGCCAACGCCCTACATGGAACCCATACATGGAAGACGGATCTCCCGCTTCAGGCTTCGGCACGGGTGATGGAAACCCTCTTTACTACAAAGATAAATTAACGAATACGAATGGAACCCGCCGCTCTACCTATAATATCGGTTTTGATCTAGAGATCATCCCGAAGAAATTAATCTTGAAAGAGAATAGCGCCCTATACCACGTAGACGATCAAACAGATAAGTTCGAGAAATCTTACCAACAACAAAACGCCACTAGCCCGAATCTTACCCGTAAGGCTGAGGCCAAATATATAAAGCAGAACCAACAGCAACATAGTGTTACTTTGACGTACACAGACACATTCAAAGAAAAACACAATCTGGAGGCAATGCTTGGTGGCGAGTATTTCAATTGGCATCAATATACGCTGAACGCAAGGACCGAAAATTCTCCGTCGGATGACATCCCTACTTTGAACGCTGGTAGTAATCGTACCTATACCTATAGCTACAAGGAAGGCTATCGTATCCTTTCTGGCTTTGCCCGTGTAAACTATAACTACAATTACAAATACCTATTATCGGTCGTAGCTCGTTATGACGGAATCTCCAAGTTGAGCGATAACCGTTGGGGCTTCTTCCCGGGTATCTCCGCTGGTTGGAATATCATGGAAGAGGAGTTCTTTAAGGAATCGAAGTTGGTAGATGTGATCTCTAACCTGAAGCCTCGTATCAGCTACGGTGTGAACGGTAACGTAAACGGATTAGGATACTACGATGTATATGGTAGCTATGGGCAGAAAGACGCGAACGGATCGATCATAACAAACTATGATGGCTCTGTAGGTTTCTATAATGACAAATTGGTAAACGGTGGATTACGTTGGGAGCAAAGTAAATCTTTCGAAGTAGGTTTGGATATAGGATTCTTCAACAATCGCTTGAGCTTTATCCTAGACTATTATAATCGTACGACTTCCGATTTATTGACAGATTTGGATTTACCCAATTACACTGGTTTCAACAGCATCAAAACCAACTTGGGAACTTTACGTAACCAAGGTTTCGAGATGGAAGTAAAAGCGAATATCCTAAACAACGTAAACGGATTCAGTTGGGATGTATCAGCAAACTTATCTACGGTAGCGAACAAGATTGTCAAGCTTCCGGCCAATGGGAACGAAAATAACCGCCAAGGAGGTTACCAAGTATACGACCCGCAAAAGGGTGAAGTCGTATGGGTTGGCGGAAAACAAGAAGGAGGTAAGCTGGGTGATTTATTTGCCTTCAAGCAAGATCATATCTTCAAGGATTGGGATGACGTGAAAGCGAATGCCAATAACCGCTACGACGCAATTGGAGAATTGTATGGCCCCGCCGCATGGGAAGCTTTAAAGGATAAGGCAGGTAAGCAACCGATCGAGCCGGGTGACGTTTGTTGGGCCGACTTGAACAATGATGGCGTAATCAACAATCTAGACCGCGTGAAAGTAGGTAATCTTTTCCCGACAGTAACCGGTGGTTTCTCCACGACATTAGGCTATAAGGATTTCTCTTTATACGCTCGTTTTGATTATGCGTTAGGGCATACGCTGTATAACGACTTAGCCGCACGTTCACTTGGACAATATCAAGGTTCGTTTAACATCATCGATATGGTGAAAGACAGTTGGTCGGAGACAAACCAGGATACGGATATACCTAAGTTCTACTATGCCGATCAGTTGAGTAAGAAGAATATTACTCGCTCCAACAATGGTTTAACAGCAGTTGACAACAACAGCTCCCGCTTCTACGAAAAGGGTGATTATCTAGCTTTACGTGAAATCACATTGACTTGGAACCTACCGAAGAAATGGATTAACAAAGCCTTGATGAGCAATGCATCTGTTTATGTAACCGGACAAAACTTGTTCTACATCACAGGATATACCGGTGTATCTCCGGAACCGGCGGTAGATACTACCTATGGTCAAGGTCTTGATAACGGTAGATACCCAACTCCTAAAACGGTTCTTCTTGGTTTATCCGTAACATTTTAGTCAAACCCATTAAAAAAGACAGACATTTATGAAAAAGATAATTATAGCCATGATGGCAGCAGTCTCATTACTGAATTTCAGCGGATGCGACTCCTTGGACATGGAACCCGTAAGTAGTATTTCCGACGCAAACTATTGGAAATCCCCGGACCAGTTTAAGGCATTCAACATAGGTTTACACGGATTGCTCCGTTCACAATCCAGTTATAACATATTCGTATTGGGCGAACCTCGCTCGGACATCTACGGAGATCAGCCATTCGGAGGCGAGGCTACCCAAGGCGTAGAGCGTTTCTCATACAACACGATCAACGCAGAGTTTACAGGTATCAGCAACTTCGCTAATTTTTATACGACACTGAACCAAATCAACTTGATGATCCGTAGAACGAACGAGACCGATTTATTAGGCGAGGCCGAAAAGAACTATTACTTAGGGCAGGCTTACGGTTTACGCGCCTATATCTATTTCCATTTGTTACGCTCTTGGGGAGACGTTATCATTACTACGGAGCCAACCTTAGGTAGCGAATTGGATATCTCTCACCTTGATAAGGCCGCTTCTCCAGCGAGTGAGGTGATGGATCTGATCAAGAAGGATATCGATGCCTCGGAAAAAGCTTTTGGCGGAGATTATTCTTATAAACAAGGAAAGTGTTATTGGTCTAAACCCGCTACCTTGATGCTGAAAGGTGAGGTTTATCTATGGAGCGGACGCCAGATGGGTGGCGGCACGGGCGATTATACCGTAGCCAAGACAGCCTTGCAAGATCTTCAACAAAACGGCAACTTAAAGCTGCAAGAGAAATTCACGGACGTTTTCTCTTTCAACAATAAGGAGAACAGCGAGATGATCTTCGCACTCCATAGTGGTAAGGAGGATGATTTCATGATGTGGAGAGACTATAACTGGCGTAACAATATGGTACCTCAACGTGAGTACATGGCAGGCTACTGTGACGAGACAGGAACTCCATTCCTTGAAATACCGGGATACAACCTACAAGGCTTAATGCGCTACCAAGTAAAGAAAGATCATTACCTAAAATCATTCCGCGAAGGTGATACCCGCTTGAAAGGTACCTTGAAGGCGGTTTACAAAAAGCACGAAGACGGAACCTTGGAATATATCGCACCAATCCAATACAAGTTCCAAGGAACCACCTTGGAAGGTAGCAACGAAAGAAGTTGGTACGATGATTATCCTATCTATCGCTATGCGGATGCCTTGCTATTATTAGCCGAGGCTAAGGCCTTGCTCGGAGAAGATCCTTCTACAGAGATCAACGCCGTTCGCGAGCGTGCTTACGGTTCCGAATATTTTAACGCACATAAGAACGAGGTGGCTTATCCGAATGACAAAGGAAGTTTCTATAACGATAACCCGTTTGAGGCGGGCGACGAGAATGTGATGGAAGCTATCCTTAAAGAGAGACTTCGCGAGTTCTTCTTTGAGGGTAAACGTTGGTACGACTTGAGACGCTTCGGTAAGGATTATGTATTAAAATATACCACAGCACAAGAATCACGTTTATTATGGCCGATCAATGAAGGGGCATTGACAAACAATCCCGCATTGAAACAGACTCCCGGATACTAATCGTACATAGGTTTAAGGCGATTGGATATAATTAGGTTTTTGGCACGAATTCCAAAGGGGCTTTGTTCATATGAATGAATATCGCTACCTTTGGAATTCACATATCTATTAATTTCAACCTACAAACAAAAAACATCATGAAAAAAACTTTCCTGTATTTCTGCCTTCTTTTCATCGTACAAACGGCTTTTGCGGCAGACAGTCTTCATGTGCGAGAGCAACAAATCCCCATCTTGATAGACCGGATCGACAATGTACTTTACGAGATGCGGATACCGGCCCAAAAAGGGGATGTATTAAACGAGATCACGATACAGATCGGAGACAATGTCAACCTGTCGGACATCCAAGCGATACGTCTATTTTATAGCGGAGTGGAAGCTCCTTCCCGCAAAGGGGAACATTTCAGTCCCGTTACGTACATATCCAGCCATATACCGGGAAATACCCGTAAGGCTCTTGAATCTTATTCCGTACGGCAAGATGAGGTTACCACCCCCTTGTCGCGCACGGTAAAACTAACCTCTAAACAACCGATGCTTAAAGGCATCAATTATTTCTGGGTAAGTATCCAGATGAAGCCAGAGACTTCCTTATTGGCAAAAGTAGCGACTACGATACCTAACGCCCAGATCAACAACAAACCGATCGACATCACTTGGAAAGGAAAGGTGGACGAACGCCATGTAGGTATCGGCGTACGCCAAGCCGGGGATGACGGATCGGCGGCCTTCCGCATCCCGGGATTAGTGACGACGAATAACGGAACATTACTCGGAGTCTACGATATTCGCTATAATAGCAGCGTGGACCTGCAAGAGAAAATCGATATCGGAGTAAGCCGCAGTACCGATAAGGGACAAACTTGGGAACCGATGCGAGTAGCCATGACTTTCAAACAAACGGATGGCCTGCCCCACGGACAAAACGGCGTGGGAGACCCATCGATCTTGGTAGACGAAAAGACCAATACGATCTGGGTAGTAGCCGCATGGACGCATGGTATGGGTAACGAACGGGCTTGGTGGAACTCCATGCCGGGAATGACACCGGACGAGACCGCCCAACTTATGCTCGTGAAAAGTGAGGACGATGGTAAGACGTGGAGCGAACCGATCAACATCACGTCTCAAGTAAAAGACCCGTCTTGGTATTTCCTATTGCAAGGCCCGGGACGAGGCATCACGATGCAAGACGGTACCTTGGTCTTCCCGATCCAGTTTATCGACGCTACCCGTGTGCCCAACGCCGGCATTATGTATAGCAAAGACCGCGGGAAAACATGGCACCTGCATAACTTAGCCCGCACGAATACCACGGAGGCACAAGTTGCCGAGGTAGAGCCGGGCGTATTGATGCTAAATATGCGCGATAACCGGGGCGGTAGCCGTGCCGTAGCCACGACAAAAGATTTAGGCAAGACATGGACAGAGCATCCTTCCAGCCGCAGTGCCTTGCAGGAACCCGTTTGTATGGCCAGCTTGATCAAGGTAAACGCCAAAGACAACATCACCGGCAAAGACCTTTTACTCTTCTCCAACCCGAATACGACAAAAGGGCGTAATCATATCACGATCAAGGCGAGTCTGGACGGCGGACTTACTTGGCCTACGGAGCATCAAGTCTTATTAGACGAGGCCGAGGGCTGGGGATATTCCTGTCTCTCCATGATCGATAAGGAAACGGTTGGAATCTTCTACGAGTCAAGCGTGGCGCATATGACCTTCCAAGCCATTAAGCTAACAGATCTTATTCCTTAGAGAAACAATCTATGAGATCAATACTGAATCTTATTCTTATTGTATATATAGGCATTTCCGGGTCTTTACAGGCCCGGAATCCTGTTTTATTGCCCTTGCCCCAAAAATACGTCCGGACAAACGCTTCGTTCCATCCGAAGGAAATCGCGGTTTCTTCCGAAGGGAAACTCCGTTCCATCCTAATGGAATTCTTGGAGGAGCTGCCGGTAAGCGTCCAACCGGACAGCCGATACAAGATAGAGGTTTCCTTGGTTGACAAATTGGACGGAATCCCCCTCAACTCCGAGGAGGCTTATCAACTAAGCGTCTCTTCCCGGGGGATAACCATCCGGGCGGTATCCGAGCAAGGAGCTTATTGGGCGATACAAACCTTGCGCCAACTGACCGAGCGGCAAGGGAAGCGATATTCCATCCAAGGCTGCGAGATCACCGACTGGCCCGCTTTCCGCATACGAGGATTCATGCAAGACGTGGGGCGGAGCTATATCTCCATGGAAGAACTGAAACGGGAGATCGAGGTACTTTCCCGCTACAAGATGAACGTATTTCATTGGCATCTCACGGAGAACCAAGCTTGGCGTCTGGAGAGCAAGATCTTTCCGATGCTGAACGACAGCTGCAATATGAGCCGTATGCCCGGAAAATATTACACGATCGAGGAGGCAAAGGAGCTGGTTCGCTTTTGCAAGGAGCATAACGTACTATTGATCCCGGAGATCGATATGCCGGGGCATAGCGACGCTTTCATCCGGGCGTTCCGTCATGATATGCAGAGCAAGGAGGGTATGGCGATCTTAAAACTATTGATGGACGAGGTTTGCGAGGTATTCGAGGAGGTTCCTTACTTACATATCGGGACCGACGAGGTAAAGTTTACCAATCCAAAGTTCGTACCCGAGATGGTCGCTTATATCCGTGCGAAAGGGAAACAAGTGATCTCTTGGAACCCGGGATGGAAGTACAAGCCGGGTGAGATCGACATGGAGCAAATGTGGAGTTACCGGGGAAAAGCGCAACCGGGCATTCCCGCGATCGACTCCCGTTTCCATTATATCAACCATTTTGATACGTTCGCCGACTTAATCGCCTTGTACACCAGCCGTATTTACAATGAACCGCAAGGAAGCCATGATTTGGCGGGTACGATCCTTGCCGTATGGCACGACCGGGTCGTACAGCCGGAGGACAAATTGATCCGGGAGAATAATTTGTATCCGAATCTATTAGCGATCGCCGAACGTTCTTGGTTGGGCGGCGGCTATCAATATTTCGATAAGAACGGAACGATGCTGCCTATCGATCCCGATAACGAGGAGCATAAGGCATTTGTCGATTTTGAGCGGCGGATGTTATGGCATAAAGAACATCATTTCCAAGGATACCCGTTCGCCTACGTCAAGCAAACCAACGTGAGATGGCGTATCACCGACGCTTTCCCGAATGATGGGGAACTGACCCGCTCTTTCCCTCCGGAAAAGGCGCTTCAGACACAATATACCTATGAAGGGAAAAGCTACGGCACGCATGACGCCATCGGTGCCGGAATCTACCTGCGCCATGTCTGGGGACCGCTGGTTCCCGGTGTCTATAAGGACCCGCAGCCGAATCATACCGCTTACGCATGGACTTGGATCTATTCGCCCAAGACGCAAGACGTAGGGGCGTGGATCGAATTCCAGAATTACGGGCGCTCGGAGATGGATCTTCCTCCCTCACAAGGGAAATGGGATTATAAAGAGAGCCGTATCTGGGTAAATGATCAAGAGATAACGCCCCCCGTATGGACCGCTACCCACCGGGAGAAGTCCAATGAGATCCCACTGGGGAACGAGAACTGCGTAAGCCGTAAACCAACCCCGGTCCATCTGGAAAAAGGCTGGAACAAGGTGTTCATGAAGCTTCCGGTCGGTACGTTCAATACCCCCGAGGTCCGTCTGGTGAAATGGATGTTTACGTTCGTTTGCGTCACCCCGGATGGAGAGAAAGCGGTGGAAGGACTGGTTTACTCTCCGGATAAACAACTTAAATAACGTCTAATTCGGTTGAATGAAATGAGAAAAATAATAGGAATCTTATCCATCTTCCTCGCTTTCGCTCTCATGGGGCAAGCGCAAAGAATCAAGGTGGCTTGCGTAGGTAATAGCGTGACCTACGGCTACGGAATCGAGAACAGGGAAACAAACTGCTACCCGGCCCAATTGCAACAGATGCTTGGAGATGCCTACGAAGTGGAGAACTTCGGGCATAGCGGGGCTACTTTATTAAACAAGGGATATCGTCCTTATACCCAACAAGAGGCGTATCAAAAGGCACTGAGGTTTGCCGGGGATTACGTGATCATCCATCTGGGATTGAACGATACGGACCCTCGGGCATGGCCGAATTACCGGGACGATTTCGTTCGGGATTATCTTTCCTTGATCGAATCTTTCCGGAAAGCCAATCCGAAATGCAAGGTATGGGTTTGCCGTATGACTCCGATATCTCACCGCCATCCTCGTTTTAAATCCGGTACAAGAGACTGGTACTGGATGGAGCAAGCGCTTATCGAAGAAATCGCCCGGATAGCCGGCGCGACCTTGGTCGATTTGCAGGAAGGATTATATGACCGTCCGGATCTATTGCCCGACGCATTGCATCCAAACGCTGAAGGTGCCGGTATCTTGGCCCGCACCGTTTATGGGGCGCTAACCGGAGATTACGGAGGATTACAGCTTCCTGACATCTATTCGGACCGGATGGTCTTGCAACGGGATCAACCGCTTCCTATATCTGGCATCGCCAACCAAGGGGAGAAAGTAACCGTTACCCTCGCCGGACAAAGGAAGGAGACCGTAGCCGGTACGAACGGGAAATGGACTGTCACGCTCGACCCCTTGCGGGTAAGCGGGAAATCCTATACCTTAACGGTTTCTACCCCCAGCCGCACGCTGAACTATCGGGATGTAGTAGCCGGGGAAGTCTGGCTATGCTCCGGACAATCCAACATGGCGTTCCGGGTAAACGAGAGCGTAAAGGAAGAACAACAGCAACAATTGGATTACGCGAAACAACACTCGCAAATCCGTTTATTCGACCTAAAGCCCCGCTGGGAAACCTACGCCGTGGAATGGGACGCTTCCGTACTGGATTCATTGAACCGCCTGCAATATTACCACGACGCCCAATGGGAAGTATGCGACACGCGGAATACCGCACGCTTCTCGGCCATAGGATTTGCCTTCGGGCGTATGCTGGCCGATAGCTTACAAGTACCCGTAGGATTGATATTGAACGCTGTTGGCGGCTCGCCTACGGAGGCATGGATCGACCGGAAAACACTGGAATTCGAGTTTCCGGATATCTTACAGGATTGGACGAAGAACGACTTTATCCAAGATTGGGTACGTGAACGGGCGGCCTTAAACATCAAGCAAGCGTCCAACCCGCTCCAACGCCATCCGTATGAGCCTTGTTATCTGTTCGAGGCGGGTATCCAACCCCTTCATCGATATCCCATCAAAGGGATTATTTGGTACCAAGGAGAATCGAACGCCCATAATATGGAAGTACACGAACGATTATTCCCGCTATTGGTGAACAGCTGGCGCCAGAATTGGAACGCAGACCTGCCTTTCTACTATGTCCAACTATCCAGCATAGACCGCCCGAGTTGGACTTGGTTCAGGGACAGCCAACGCCGCCTGGCGCAAACCGTATCGAATACGGGTATGGCCGTTAGTAGCGATCGCGGGGATTCTTTAAACGTTCACCCTACCCGAAAAAAAGAGATTGGCGAACGACTGGCACATTGGGCCTTGAACAAGACTTACGGACATAACGTAATCCCATCCGGCCCTTTGTTCCGCAGCGCAACGTTTACCGATAACGCCGCCTATATCACTTTCGATTACGCAAAGGGCTTGAGAACTTCCGATGGGGACCCCATCCGTACATTCGAGATCGCCGAGCAGGAAGGACTTTACTATCCGGCGCAAGCCGTGGTAGAGAACGGGAAAGTAAAGGTGTGGAACGATCAAGTGACTCACCCGAAGCTGGTACGCTACGGCTGGCAACCCTTCACGAGAGCGAATCTTGTAAACGAGGCGGGCATGCCGGCCTCTACGTTCCGGGCAATAAAAGAATAAGCTATGCATAATAAACAACAAATCACCGGCTGGTTGTTCCTCCTGCTACTCTGCGTAGCGGGATGCGGCCAGCCTGTATCTAAAAAACAGAACACCATGATAAACTGGACAAAATTACCGGATCTACCGGGAGCAGCCGATACGGCTTCCCTTGGCGTTTCCGCCCCGTTCGCCGGCATCCATAACGGCGTATTGATCGTTGCCGGAGGTTGCAACTTTCCGGACAAACCCGTCACCGAGGGAGGAGCCAAGCGATATTATAGCGAGATATTCGTCCTTCTTCCCGAAGGCTGGAAAGAGATCGACCGACTGCCTCGTCCCGTCGCCTACGGCGCTACGGTTTCCACCCCGGAAGGTATCGTTTGCATCGGAGGAAACAACAGTGATTCTTCCTTGGTAGAGGTCTCCCGCATCTCCTATAACCCCACGAAAGGAGAGGTAACGGTTTGCGCCTTACCCTCCTTACCATCTCCAATGGATAATCTCTCGGCCGCATTTACCGGACAGGAGATTTACGTAGCAGGGGGAAATGAGAACGGACAGCCCTGCCATACCTTCTTACGCCTCAACCTCGCGAATATCGAAAAGGGATGGGAACAACTACCGGACTTCCCGGGAGCAGCCCGTGTACAACCGGTATTAGCGGCCGGAGAAAGTCCCAACGGCACACGTATCTATCTAGCCGGAGGCTTCCAGCCCATCCTAAACGAAGAGGAACCGATCGTCCCGACGGATGTATTGGTATTCGACCCGGCAACTTTTACCTGGCAACAAGAGACCGTTCTTCCCCCGTTTAAGGACGGAACGAACCGTACCCTAACAGGAGGCTGTGCCGTGACTTTCCAAACGGATAAAATCTTATTTATGGGAGGTGTGAACTACGATTGTTTCCTAGCCGCCATCGCCCGCCCGATCCATTTAGCGAAAGCGGAGGCGACGCAAGATTCGGCGGCCATTACCCGCCTGCAAGCGGAAGCCAAGGCCTATATGCACCATCCGGTAGAATGGTACCGATTCAATACCACCTTACTTCAATACGACCTATCCACGAAAGCATGGAGCGATCTGGGCGAATATGAGCAGTTGGCCCGTGCCGGAGCGGGAGCGGTTATCCAAGATGGCCGGTTAACTATCATCAACGGAGAATTGAAACCGGGTATCCGCACGCCGCAAGTGAATCAAGCGAAATTATAATAGGGATTTAGTGGGATCGCTGGTAAGTTTGCCAACGATCCCTGTTTACTTTTTTCACCCGATTTTAAGTATCCGGAGTCTATTTAGAGCATACGTATCCCAAGGTAAATCCTAGACAATAAGCACGTAAATAATGTTCTTATATAAATCACTGAACATAAACAACTTAAAAAGACAATTATACTTTCTGCGAAACACGTACGTGTTTTTGGAAAAAGTCGTACATGTTTTTCGGGAAACACGTACATGTTTTTACTGAATCACACGACAGGAAACAAGAGCGTATATGGAAATATACAATAAGCCTACCTTATCATCAGATCTGAACAGTATTTCTTCCTAATCTCTATTTCACAGGTATTTTGGCACAGTTACCTTGAATAAATCTTGATTATCCAACTTTTAATATTATCTTTGTTCTTAGAGCGCATTAACATAACTATCTAAACATACTAAATACATGAAAACCAACATCGCATTATTAATAGAGCAATCCGTTAACGTTATAGACTCCTTAAATAAAGGACTACGATTAACACCCGAAGAACAACTATTTTTTTGTGAACACTTCGAACGTGAAGAAATCAAGAAAAACGAGTTTACCATAAGAATCGGTGATTACGAAAAATATCTTTATTTCATAGAAAGTGGTATCCTACGTTATTGGACTGCACAAGAATATGGTGATCCGGACAAAGAAATCACCTTTTGGTTTTCTTTCCCGGGCGAATTCGCCAACTCGTACTTTTCCCTTAAAGAAAATCAGCCATCACTCATACATATACAAGCATTGACAGACTGTGTAATCTGGAAATTATCGAAGCTAGACTTAGCTGATTTATATCAAACCTCCCTAAACATAAATAAGATTGCAAGAATTGTTCTCGAAGATGCTTTATGCCGGAAAATAACAAGAGAGACCTTGCTACTTGGTTCCTCCGCCGAAGCTATTTATGAGGATCTTATAACCAAAGAAAAAGAACTAATTAATAATATACCATTAAAATATTTGGCATCTTACATAGGAGTCACCCCCCAAAGATTAAGTCAAATAAGGAGAAAAGTTCATTAATAAGGCAACTTATTTTTCGTTCCACTTTTGCGTTAGAGAATGATAATGGAGAATCTGTTATGTTTAATCTTCTTTATAAAGTAAGAAACCTAAGTAAATAATTAAAATAGTTTCATTTCATAATATAATAACTGTCAATAATTTTGTCAAATTAAAAGAGAGGGGTTTATATGCAAAACGAATTTGACAACATGACATTAAAAGACTTCGAAAATAGAGGTCAAGACTTATTAACCAGAGCAAAACAGGTTGATGATTATATATCATATAGACATAAAATCCAGCACTTACCTTATCGTGTCATCTCTTTGACCGGTTCTAGTGCCCATATGAAAGTGGTCGATCCATATTCAAATAAAGAAAAAGAAATGATCAGTTTCGTATCTAATGACTATCTAGGTCTATCGCATCACCCGGAAGTAATAAAAGCAGGTATTGACGCACTTGAACAATATGGAGCTGGAGCTGGGGCCAGTCCTTTGATCGGAGGACACAATTTCTTGCATGAGCAGTTAGAACAAGAGATCGCTCATTTCTTGAAAAATGAGTATGCGATAACCTATACATCCGGATACGCCGCAAATTGCAGCACATTACTGGCCATGATGGGTAAAGAAGATATCGCAATCATGGATATGTTTACTCATGCGAGTGTATTTGACGGTTGTTTATGTACCAATACAAAGAGATTCCTTCACAACAACATTGATTCTTTAGTACATGTCTTAAACAACTCAAAGAACTTCAAAAATCGCTTTGTAATTATTGATGGCGTTTACTCCCAAGATGGGGATATCGCCTTTCTTGATCAAATTTATGCCGTATGTAAAGAGCATGACGCATTTCTCATTGTTGATGACGCTCATGGTATTGGTGTATTAGGCAAAACAGGCCGAGGAATTATTGAAGATTATGGTCTTCTCGACAAAGTAGACATGATAACCGGAACATTCAGTAAAGCTTTCGGATGCGTGGGAGGTTATGCCATAGCAAGAAAAGAGATCATAACTTTACTCAGATATTATTCAAGACAAAATATATTTTCCGCCGCCGCTACACCTCAAACCGCCGCATCCGCAATAAAAGCCATCCAACTGATTGACCAAGAACCCCAATGGAGAAATACATTAGCCGAAAATATCGAATATTTTAAAACCGGACTTGAAACCCTAGGTCTTGATTATGGTAATACCGAATCAGCTATATTCCCCGTAATGGTACGTAATGAACACAATGTGAAAGAAGCAGCTCGCATACTATTTGAGCAAGGAATATATGTAAACCCAATCAGTTATCCAGCTGTACCGGAAAAATTATCCCGTCTTCGCTTTAGCTTAACAGCTATGCATACAAAGGAGGAGTTGGATAAGACATTTAGTATCCTTGAAAACATTAAAGAAACACATAAGTTATTAGCACAAAAATTACAATAAACAGAAAGTCTACCTCTATTAACTATAGATCATAATATATTCATAGAATAACAAAACTAATTAAAATTTATTCATCATCATATTATAAACGAAGTAATACCTTTGTGTAGGTAAAACAAATACAAATTTCACAAATTAAATCAAACGGAAATGAAGAGATTAATTTTCACACTACTTGTTATGGCTTTAGTAACAGGCTGTTCATCTGATGACATGTTAAATGACATACAGAACAATACTAAAAATAAAGCAGACAATGTCTATGATTTACAAAAATCAAAAATGGAAGCCATGAGCTTAGCTGATAATCTTAACAGCTCATTCGAATCTAGTATTACGAAATCTAGTAATACAGTTTATCCTAATTATTATGGAGGCAATTATATCAATGAAGAAGGACGGTTAGTTGTCTTAACAGTTGGAGATACTATAGAATTCAGGAACAGAATTAAAACAAGGGTAATTAGTGATAATTTCGAATTAGAACCATGCTTATATTCATATAACTATCTATTAACAACGATCAACAACCTTAATATTTTTTTTGACACCATAGAAGGAAAAAAAATGCTACAAGAGTTATCAATAAGTGCATTTGGTCTATTAGATAATAAAAATCAAGTATTTGTTGACATTAAAGATCTCAATTCTGATAAAATAAATCAATTTAAAAATAAGATTATGGATACACCTGCTATAATCTTTTGCAATACTGATTTTGAATGTAGTACACATCTAGCATCAGATATACATCCTGGTGGACCTTTATATACAACCAGCACCGTTAACAATAACAAAGGGGGTAGTTTTGGATATAGAGTTAAGTCAAGATCAACAGGTGCACAAGGATTTGTTACTTGTGCACACGTGATGAAAACACAAACAGCGCCGGTTTATTACGGTTTAGCTGAAAAAATTCAAATTGGAAACTGCGTAAAACTGATCAATAATGGTGATCTAGACGGTGCTTTTTGCCAAGTAACAAACAATGGATTCACATTAAGCAACCAAGCTGCATTTGGCGCCCAATTATCAACTTCTATACAGACTTTAAGTGTCGGTGCTGATGTCTTGATGGATGGCAGAACAACAAATCGCAGAGCGTGGGGAGTAGTACAAGCGACTAATGTTAGTGTATCATTTAAGGATAAAGAAACAGGTCTTTACACTCCTCTCTATAAAGGGCTTACACAAACTGATTATGAATGCCAAGAGGGTGACAGTGGTGGAGTTGTATATTCTACCTCATATAAAACAGTGGGGATGCATGAAGGAGGGGGCTATTCCACCTTTACCTATAAATATATAGGTTACTATTGGCCTGCATCAACAGTCAATAGCAAACTTGGCGTAACAAGGTATTAAACTTATTTTCAATTACACAAAGGTACATAATTGCCATTAATTACATACCTTTGTGTAATATAATTTTGTATATGAAAATATATTTCGAAATATTCATTTTACTATTGATAAGTTGTTCAGGTAATCATCAACAACAAGAAAATGATATTCAACAAACAAATAATCAAGACAAGAAGAATTTAGCATATATAATAGACACAAATAAAGAAACAACTATTGAAAATAAGAACTTACAATTTCTCATAGAAAAAGATTCTATATTCAGAAAAGACTCTATATTCAAGATATTAGAAGAAAGGAAAATCCGTCTTGATCATAGTTTTTACAGGAAAACTGGAAATTTTGATTTTCCTCTATATTATGGAGGAAGCTATATAAATAAGAATAACCTATTATTCGTGAATATAGTAGATTCACTAGACAACATATATACAAAAAGTGATATTATAAACAGAATAGGTAATAAAGATTTCAAAATAAAGAAATGTTCGTATTCTCTAAAAATGCTCGGAGATACACTAAACCAATTAAATACAGTCTTTAATCGCAATAAGTACTTATTAAAGGAAAATCTAAAAACAAGTAATTTTGAAATTAATATAGAAAACAATGTTATATTAATATTACTAGAAGATTCTACTATGGAAAATATTCAAGAATTTAAAAGAAACATAATGGACTCGCCTCTGTTTCATTTCTCCCAGAAACCAATACTTTATTTACATTAAGTTTACATTTTTCTTTATCCTGCATCAATCAAGATCGTTTTCGTTTCTCCCTCGGCTAGATACGGGCTCTCGTTTGCTATTAAATTTCCTGTTCCAAATCATGTACGCTCATCAATCTGATGGAAAAGCACATCTTCATTCCTAAGTGCTTCTTTAAAACGACTAGCTTAAACCATCGTTTCAACTAGTCGTTTTTTTACCCTTTCATGCCGCAAATATATGAAATTCTTTTGAGACCAAAAATGCGATTCAACTAAAAGTTATTCAGCACTTTCACAAAATAAGAGATTCATCTTTTACCAATACTTCATCAAACAAACTTTTTGGCTAATATAAACGATCGTTTTAGCTATTCGTTTTCATCGCTTACAATTCTGGTAGGTAAAAATACGCTCTTTAACAACGTACAATGAAAGATAATTACAAAAGTCGGATTATGAAGAACTTATTTAATTACTGGTTTAAGACAAACAAGAAAAGCTTGTATGATCAATTA
>NZ_FR885328.1:22213-102518 GCF_000436315.1 Parabacteroides sp. CAG:2
ATGATCAATAAGGGAAAGAATTCAATGTCAGCGGCTTCCGTGTATATAAGTTAGCACACGGAAAAACCGCTCACTCTCATATGGATAGATTAATATTGGAGAAATTGCTTGAATTGAAGATTATCAGTGAAATCGGGTTCAGAATCTAAAGGTCCCCTCATTTCATACTTTCTTCTTTATAATTTATACGGACACCATACTTCGTGTATATTCGGTCTAACCCCATCAGGCCGCTGGGGTTAGGCTCGCTTTGCGCTTTACCGGATAAGATCTCCTCGCTCATCGTGATTAGATCCTTTACCCGTTGAGGGGTTTCCTTGTTCATTCCGAAATAATGTCCGGGGTAGAGGTATTTGATATCATATTTCTCGATCACCGCACTCATCTTCTTACAAGTGGATATGAGCGTAGAGAGGTCAACTCCCAGCAATAGATTACCGGAGCCGAACGAATCGCCGCTAAAACCATAAGCGGCATCCTTATCCACAAAAGTGGTTGAGCCGGGAGTATGCCCGGGAGTAAAGACTATCTCTAGGATACGCCCACCTAAATCTAGGATTTCACCATCTTCAAGGAAACAAACTTTGCCTTTATAATTCGGCATAAATTCCGGTATACCTACCGTATCCGCCGGATTGATATAGATCTCGGGGAAATAATCGATAGCCGAGCCTGTATGGTCCGGATGCACATGCGTGGCGACCAGCGTAACCGGCTTATCCGTGATGGAAGCCACTAGCTTATCCAAGTCCTTGATCTTCGTCCCCGCATCAATCAGGATCGCTTTCGTATCGCCCTCGACCAGATACAGGCTCTCGTTCGCCATTAAATGACCTGTTCCAAACCATGTATGCTCATCAATCTGATGGAAAATCACATCTTCATTCCTAAGCACTTCCTTCTCCTCGATACCCGCCGTCTGTGCCTGGCAGAACAAAGCGATCCTTGACAGGAGCAACAACATCATTAATAAACCTAGTTTTTTCATTATCATATTCATTTTTAAGATTTAAATCGCCGCGATCTTCCGAAGGCTTGCGTCCCATTTCGGCTCGGCGTGGATGAGACGGATAGCTTCTTCCGGCGTGTCGGCTACCGCCCACATCTTGGCGTGCTGGGGACGCATGAAATTCTCGTTCATGGCGTTCCTCAAGAGTTCCAACAAGGGATCATAGTAATGATTAATATTGAGGATTACGATCGGATTGAGGTAGAGACCGAGTTGTTTCCAAGTGATGATCTCCAGAAGTTCCTCTAATGTACCGCATCCACCGGGAAGGGCGATCACCGCATCCGAGAGGTTTGCCATGAGCTGTTTACGCTCGTGCATCGTCTCGACCTCAATCAACTCGGTCAAGCCTTTATGATACCAATCCTGCTCCACCATAAAATGGGGGATAACGCCCGTTACCGTTCCACCAGCCGCTAACGCAGCGTCGGAGACAGCGCACATCAAACCGATATTCCCGGCACCATTGACTACCCGTAGTTTTCGCTCTCCCAAAAGACGCCCCAATTCCTTGGCGGCGTCAAAATAAACCGAGGGAATCTTCGTGCTGGACGCGCAATACACGCAAACAGACGAGATGTTATTTATCTTCTTTTCTTCCATATCTTTTTATTCTTGATTTATATCGTAGCCAAATAAGGCGAAATCCCCCAGACAAGGATCATCGGGGAAGACTTTCGCCAATGCGTCCGTTATCTCACGGGCCGTACGAAGGGTAGCGGTTTTTTGGCCTGTCAAGCCCAAGCGCAAGGAGATCTGGTGCACATGCGTATCCAACGGGATGATTAATTGGCGGGGATGCACGGCCGTTCTCCAGATACCGAGATCGACGATACCATCCGTACGCACCATCCAACGCAAGAACATCGCCAGACGCTTACAAGCGGAAGTCCCGTGCAAGACCGGAATGCCATTGAGATCAGCAAAAAGTTGTCGCAACCGCAAGATAGGATCTTCGCAAGGACCGGCGGCGGCCATAGCGTCTTCCATACAGTCGTAGGTATCGTATATATCCTTTAGGCGACAACAAAGGAGATGCAGATCATGATAGGTATAAAAACGGTAAAAGGTATCTCGCCCGCAAACCGGGCGATTCCGTAGGGGAGCGAAAGAAGTCTCTCCGGCACGGATAAACTCGTAAGGACTTTCGCCCATCAGCCGGTGTAGCTCTTCCGCTTTTTGGAGAATATGCGCCCTGCGACCGTAAGAGATCCACGCCGTCAGGAAAGCCGATATCTCAATATCCCGTTTCTCCGTAAACCGATGGGGGAATCGCACCGGATCATCCTTGATAAACGATTCCGTATTGTACGTTTTCGCCCATTCACGAAGTAAAGAGATGGTCTTTGTATCCATGTTATTTCTTCTTTAGAAAATATTGCCGCTCGGGTTCCGGATAATGCTCGATAGCGTAACGAAGCGCCGTACGAGGAAGACGAGTAGCGTTGCGTTCCAAGAAATCGGTAAGCGTCTGCCGCTCCTTTTTGCCGACCTCACGCAGCATCCACCCAACCGCCTTATGCATCAAATCGTGTTTATGACCGATCAACCGTTCGGATAACTCCAAGGTATCCCCAAAATCATTCCGACGGATAAATGCCCACGTAGAGACGATCGAGATCCGTTGTTCCCATAAATTCTCGCTTTCCGCCAAACGGTAGAGGAGGGAACGATCTTTGTCCACCAAATACTCGCCGACGATATCCCGACAGGTTAAGTCTACCAAATCCCAGTTATTGCAACGCCGCATATTCTTCAGATAGAATCGGAAGATGGCTTCCCGCTCTTCCGGCATCGCTTTCCGATCCTGGAAACGATAGACCAAAATCAGCAAGGCACATAGACGTGCCTCATGCCACGGACTATCCAGCAACAGCTGCAGCTCATCGAAAGGAGTCGCCTTATTAGCCTTCGCTATGCTGCGGGTTTGCGGGACAACCACTCCGAGAAACTGATCGCCCTCGCCATATTGACCGGGACCAGTCTTGAAAAAGCGGCTCAAATGAACCGCCTTCTCGGGTGTACCGACCGACTGTAGCTCGGATAGGATAAACGCCGCCGTCATGGCCGGAGTACCCGTGATACGGGACGATCGCCCTCCAAGAACCCGATCACGTTGTTGCATACCGTGCGTGCCATAATGATACGGGTTTCCATCGTCTGGGTGCCGATATGAGGGGTTAATACCACGTTGTCCATTTCCAATAACTCGGGGAGAGGATAGTCTCCAAACTCGAATACATCCAAACCGGCACCATGAATCGCACCTTCTCGCAAGGCTTTTACCAAGGCATGCTCGTCCACCAACGGGCCACGGGCCGTGTTGATCAGGATGGCGGAAGGCTTCATCTGCTTGAACTCTTCCTCGCCGAGGATATGATAGGTATCGGGGGTATAAGGGGCGTTCAAGGATACGAAATCGGCTTTCGCCAGAAGCTCTTCCTTGGAGACGTAGGTAACATTCAATTTGGTCTCGTCCTCGATGCAAAGCTGACGGCGATTGTGGTAGATCACATCCATGCCCAAAGCATTCGCCCGTTTCGCCAAGGCCTTGCCGATACGTCCCATACCGATAATGCCCAAGGTCTGTCCGGTAACCGGCATACCGAGGTTCTCCAGTACACCGACCTTCATGTCCTTACCAAGCGTACGCAGCTTACGATCACATTCCGTGATACGCCGGGCGGTATCCAGCATCAAGCCTAAAGCGATATTGGCGGTAGGGGCCGTGACAGGATCAGGCGTATTCGCTACCGTCAAGCCTTTCTCGAGGGCGTAGGCCACATCGATATTATTATAACCAACGGCGTAGTTAGCGATCAGCCGCAATTTCGACGCATGGTCGATCAACTCTTTGTTTACCGGGAAATCGAACATGGAGCAGAGCACATCGTACTCCGGTATCATCTCGAAAACCTCCTCATACGTAAAATCTCTTCCTTCGGGAAAGGTTACCTCGTACTTACTTTCCAACTCGGTAAATCCCTCGCGGAACATGTCGTATGTCACTAATATCTTCATCTTGGATCTATTTGTTATTCAAAAAGCAAAAATACAAATCAATTGGCAATTAATTCCTAAATTTGTGACCAATATATATTTATTATGGTACTAAACTATATTTGGATCGCTTTCTTCTTGATCGCTTTCGTCGTGGCCGTAGGTAAACTGGTCATTGGTGGGGATACCGCCGTTTTTACCGAGATTATCAACGCTTCTTTCGCTTCGGCCAAGACGGGTTTCGAGATTTCGTTAGGATTAACGGGGATCTTGTCGCTTTGGCTGGGCATCATGAAGATCGGTGAGAAGGGGGGGGTGATACAAGCGTTCGCACGATTGGCGGCTCCCGTATTCAGCAAGCTTTTTCCGGATATCCCAAGAGACCATCCCGTGACCGGTTCTATCTTCATGAACCTATCGGCAAATTTACTGGGACTGGATAATGCCGCCACGCCAATGGGATTGAAAGCCATGCAACAGTTACAGGAATTAAACCCGAATAAAGAATCCGCCAGCAACTCCATGGTGATGTTCTTATGCATCAATGCCTCGGGACTGACCTTGATCCCGATCACCATCATGATGTACCGGGCGCAGTTAGGAGCGGCGAATCCATCAGACGTATTCCTGCCGATCATGCTCGCTACATTCACATCAACCTTAGTCGCTATTTTAGCGGTTTGCGTACGGCAGAAGATCAATATCCTCCAACGGAACCTAGTCCTGTTTTTCGGGGGACTGGGATTATTTATCGGAGGCCTGGTATGGCTATTTAACTCGATGGAACAGGAGCAAGTTTCCTTGTATTCGACTTTATTCGCCAACACGCTTCTTTTTACCATTATCTGCGGATTTATCATCAGCGGCATGCGTAAAAAGATCAATGTATATGATGCTTTTATAGAAGGGGCGAAAGAAGGTTTCCAGACTGCTATAACGATTATTCCTTATCTGGTAGCTATCCTAGTAGGTATCGGTGTCTTCCGGGCTTCCGGAGCGATGGATTTCATCATACAAGGCGTTCGTTTCGGCATTGCTTCGATAGGGCTCAACACGGATTTCGTGGAAGCGCTACCTACCATGTTGATGAAACCGTTAAGCGGGAGCGGGGCTAGGGGCATGATGCTGGACGCCATGAACACGTATGGAGCGGACTCTTTCGTCGGTCGCCTGTCATCCATCGTTCAGGGCTCTTGCGATACGACATTCTATGTAGTTGCTCTTTACTACGGTAGCGTAGGTATCCGTAATACCCGCTATACGGTGCAATGCGCCTTGTTAGCGGATCTGGCCGGGGCGATAGCGGCGATAGCGATGGCTTACCTGTTCTTTTAACATTCTATACAATCAATAGATTTGAAATGAATCTATTTAAAATCTATTGATTACATTTGTAACGAAATTTCAATACGATAAATAGACCTTATGGCAATAGCATATTACGCCGAGGATATCCAGCTCCCGGCAATCAAGAAAAAAGCGGTCAGCGGATGGATCAAGGCGGTAGCCGAGACCTACGGGAAGAAGACAGGCGATATCAGTTACATCTTCTGCTCGGACGAGAAGATCTTGGAGGTAAACCGCCAATATCTCCAACACGATTATTACACGGATATCATCACCTTTGATTATACGGAAGGAAATAAGATCTCGGGTGACCTGTTCATCAGCCTCGATACGGTCAGGACAAACGCCGAGACATTCCACACGGATTATAACGAGGAACTCCACCGTACCATCATCCACGGCATCCTGCACCTTTGCGGTATCAACGACAAAGGCCCCGGCGAGCGGGAGATCATGGAGGAGAACGAGAACAGAGCGTTAGCGATCTTGCCGGAGGAATGTCGGTAAAGAGATGTTAACCAGAAACAAATTTATACTACAAATCTTATCTGAAGAAAATTATGGAGAAAATCACAGTCCAAAATACAAGTGTCATGATCATATCTATAAATAAGAATGACTATATCTCACTTACCGACATCGCAAAGTACAAAAGCGATGATCCGACAGCAGTAATTGGCAATTGGATGCGTAATCGTAATACCATTGAATATTTAGGTATATGGGAAAGTTTATATAATCCTAATTTTAAACCCCTCGAATTCGAGGGGTTTAAAAAGGAAGCAGGGTTAAATGCTTTTACCCTTTCTCCACAAAAATGGATAAATACAACAGCGGCAATTGGTATTATCTCCAAATCCGGAAGATATGGAGGCACCTTTGCTCATAAGGATATAGCTTTCAAATTCGCAAGTTGGATCTCTGTTGAATTTGAATTATATATCGTTAAAGAGTTTCAACGCCTAAAAGAAGAGGAACAGAAACAAATCGGCTGGACTGCCAAACGAGAACTCTCCAAAATAAACTATCACATCCATACCGACGCTATCAAGCATAATCTCATCCCCATAGAGTTAACCCCGCAACAGGTAAGCTTTATATACGCAAACGAAGCCGATATTCTTAATGTCGCTCTATTCGGCACAACCGCTAAACAATGGCGGGAAGCCAATCCCGAATTAAAAGGTAACATTCGTGACTATGCGACTATTAATGAACTTATCTGTTTATCGAATATGGAAAGCCTGAATGCTGTATTTATTGATGAAGGACTTACCCAGCGTGAACGACTAATAAAGCTTAATCAAATAGCGATCCAGCAAATGAAGATATTAGAGGCGGTTGAGAGCAGACTATTGTTGAAATAAATAAAAATAATACAGACAACATGAAAACAGAAGACATACCTTACGATTACACGTATTGCTACGCCACGGACGAGCAATGCCCGAAAGCAGTCCATTGCCTGTGTAGCCATGCCGCAAGGCTGAACGAGGAACAAGCGATCTCTCTTAATTCACGATTTACTGGAGATCAGAAACGCCATCCTAGATTGAATTGAATAACCCCATTATGATCTTTTCCCCTAAAATGATTGCTTCCACCGAATGAGTATTCCGGCTCCTTAAAGAAATGAGTACATCCTAAATTATAATTGGCGGAGATAACTAATCCCATGTCAAAGGTATAGCCAAGCCCCATCAAAACAGAGAAATCACAATTTCGGATCTCTTCTTTTTTATCACCGGAAAAATCGTACTCGCTCTGGTGCACCGGAGTAGGAGCCGAGACGAAAATATAATTCGAAGCTTTCGCCCTTACATTAAAGCCAACTTGTGGGCCCGCGAAAAGATGGAATCCCCGATACAAATAAAATTTAGCGTAAACAGGAATATTTAAATAATCCGCCTTTAGCCGGGCTGTCTCCGCCTTTAGCGTTTTCCTGTTGATAACCTTGCATAGAATAATAAACACCCGGTTCTAAAGCAAACAGTTTACTAAAACGTATTTCCTCCGCCACACCAATATTTAACCCCGGACGCATATCCGCAAAACTTTCCGGATAAGTATTTGCCAAATTCAAGCCAATCCTAGGAATAAAATGGAACTCTTGAGCATCGGCTTGCGACAAAGAGAAAACAAACAAGATAAACAGTAATACAACTTTTTTCATAACTCCTACATTTAAAACATATCTATATTTATAGATGATTTAAGATACATAAAAGTTGCACTCCCTATCTCATTAGTTCACATTAGGGGAGGCACTTCTTCCTCTACCATGATGGTAGCAGTCGTGACAGCTCAAGCACCAAATATTACTCGGTTAATAACGGCTCTTGTTTTCCGGAATCATATACGACAAACATAGAACCGTCTTTCTCGATCATGACACCACGGCCTCGTTCCTTCTCCTTGTTTTCTTGATTATCAACATTCACGGCAATCACTTTATAATGATAGAAAGTCGTGATATCATCGAAAATGGTATGACCTACAAAGATGCGGTTCACATTATATTTCTCTAATATTTTCCGCAAATCATCCCGGTCTAGCGGATGATACTTATCTGCGCTACGTACCATACCCCGATACCAGATCGGTCCATACGTAGCGAACATAAAAGAAAGATCGGAGCCTTTATCTGCATTACGTTCTTTTTTCGTTAAGAAGAGACCATCGCTCACGATCTCATTCACGGTAGGGATATCGTAATTCCGGTCTAAAAACTCCTTGCTCAACCCAGCATGGACAAACAGGTTATCTCCGACCACTTGTATAGAGTTACGAGTTTTCAACCAATGTCCCAACTCGCTTTTCTGCCAAAGCTCCGGATAGGTCATTCCTAAAGTATCCGCCAATTGAGTATATTTCTTCTTCGTATATCGCAAATCATTTCCCAGAACCATGGTCTCATGATTTCCGATTAAGAAAGTCACTTTTCCACCGGCATCTTCCGCTTCTTTCTCCAATTTGTAGATCAACCAATAGATAGGGAGTACATCCACGCCCCGGTCAAAGACGTCACCGATTATCACCAATTGGTTAGTCCCAAAAATCCAATTATAGTCCGCATCGATCACTTTTCCCGCCTTTAACAGGGAGGCGAAACAAGACCAGTTCGCATGTGGATCTGAAAGAACAAACGTCTTCTCAGGTTGCACATCTTTCCATTCCGGACGAGAGACGGAGTGTATGGTTACCGGAAACAATCTCTCCCCGTTATCGGAAAACACCTCGAATGAAAAGGTGGTAGGTATACTTTTATAATGCTTATCCAATAACCGGCCTTTCCCGTCTACAGATATCGCACGCATACTACCATCATCGGCTTTCAATAGATAGGGACCATCGATCGATAACTTCTCGATCGCTTGACGAGGTTTCTTATCTTTCCCACAAACCGGACTGAAGCAAGAGGTCAGTAAAACCAGAAAAACAAGGATACGGCATTGAATAGAATTCATAGCAGCTTAAATCTTTAGTTCGTTAAACCTGAAAACAATGTATGTATTTATTATACAAATATAAACGAATTCTTTCACGAACACTCACTATCTTCGCGTAAAATAAAAGGGAATAAAAATGACTTTCAATTACGACGTAATAGTAGTAGGCGCAGGACATGCCGGCTGTGAAGCCGCCGCCGCCGCGGCGAATCTAGGATCAAAGACGCTTTTGATCACGATGGACATGAACAAGATCGCCCAGATGAGTTGTAACCCGGCAGTCGGGGGAATCGCCAAAGGACAGATCGTACGAGAGATCGATGCGCTAGGCGGATATATGGGAATCGTGACCGACCAGACCGCTATCCAATTCCGTATGTTAAACCGTAGCAAAGGACCGGCCATGTGGAGCCCGCGTGCCCAAAGCGACCGTGCCCGTTTTATCGATTGCTGGCGGGGCATACTGGAGAATATGCCGAATCTATCCATCTGGCAGGATATGGTTCAAGAACTGATTATCGAGCATGGACAAGTCTGCGGCGTTCGTACGGGAATGAATGTCGTATTCCGTGCCGGAGCGGTGGTGCTTACGAACGGGACCTTCCTAAACGGCCTGCTTCATATCGGAAGAACCCAGATACGGGGCGGACGTATCGCCGAGCCTGCGGCGACCGGACTTACCGAGCAACTTATCTCTTTAGGTATCCAAACAGATCGCATGAAAACCGGAACACCGGTCCGTATCGATGGCCGGAGCGTTCACTTCGATGAAATGGAGGAACAACCGGGGGAGAACGATTTCCATAAGTTCTCCTACATGGATACCAGTCATCGTAAATTAAAACAATTGAGTTGCTGGACTACCTTTACGAACGAGACTTGCCACGATATATTACGGGAAGGTCTCCCCGACTCTCCTCTTTATAATGGACAGATCAAAAGTATCGGTCCCCGTTATTGTCCTAGTATCGAAACGAAAATCGTGACGTTCGCCGACAAGACGCAACATCAACTATTCCTAGAGCCGGAAGGCGAGACCACGCAGGAATACTACCTAAATGGCTTCTCCTCTTCCCTACCCTTGGATATCCAGCTTCGTGCGCTCCAAGCGATCCCCGCTTTCCGTGACGTGCAAATCTATCGTCCCGGATATGCGATTGAATACGATTTCTTCGACCCGACTCAGCTAAGACACAATTTGGAGACCAAACAAATCCGAAATCTTTTCTTCGCCGGACAGATCAACGGGACTACCGGATACGAGGAAGCCGGCGGACAAGGTTTGGTAGCGGGTATCAACGCCCACATCAATTGCCACGGCGGACAACCTTTTATCCTCGGAAGGGATGAGGCTTATATCGGTGTCCTTATCGATGATTTGGTAACAAAAGGCGTAGACGAGCCTTACCGTATGTTTACCTCTCGTGCGGAGTACCGCATCTTACTGCGCCAAGACGACGCAGATATGCGACTCACCGAGAAATCCTACCAAATGGGATTGGCCAAACAAGACCGCTACGATTTACTGCGAGAGAAAAAAGAGAGCCGTGACGCTATCATCCGTTTTGCGGAGACCTACTCCGTAAAGCCTCAATATATAAATAGCGGTTTGGAGAAACTGGGCACAGCCCCCCTATCCCATGGTTGCAAATTATTCGATGTCGTACTCCGTCCGCAGACTACCTTGGAGAACCTTGCGGATCTAGTTCCGGCCCTTCGTGCGGAGCTGGACAAAGTCCCGGCCTCTCGTAAGGAAGAGATCATCGAGGCCGCCGAGATATTGATTAAGTATAGCGGCTACATCAAACGAGAGCAAATCATAGCGGACAAGATAAACCGCTTAGAGAATATCCGGATCAAGGGTAAATTCGATTACAATTCTATCCAGTCTTTATCTACGGAAGCCCGCCAGAAATTGACCCGGATAGACCCCGACACGATCGCTCAAGCGAGCCGCATCCCGGGTATTTCCCCTAGCGACATCAACATCCTTTTGGTACTGCTCGGAAGATAAAACACGAAATGTTCCACGTGAAACATATTAAAGGAGATATTCAAATGAATGAAGCTAAAACACTGGTTATACGAGGAAATCTGGTAGATATAATCAACAGGCGCACCTTTGGGGCAGAGATTTCAATTCAAAACGGGCGCATCAAAAAGGTAATCCCTACCGGACAAGATGAGGGATCTTACCTCCTCCCCGGCTTTATTGACGCGCATGTCCATATAGAGAGTAGCATGGTAACCCCTGCGGCATTCATTCACGCAGCCGTACGCCATGGCAGTATCGGTGCCGTGGCGGACCCTCATGAGATAGCGAATGTAATGGGTACCGAAGGAGTCGAATATATGCTCGACAACGCGAAAGGGATTCCTTTCTACACATGGTTCGGTGTCCCATCTTGCGTACCGGCTACGATTATGGAAACCTCCGGTGCGATCATAGACGCAGACGAAACCGCTCGTTTGTTGGAACGAGAGGATCTACACTTCTTGGCAGAGATGATGAATTACCCCGGAGTCTTAAATAAAGATCCGGAAGTTATGCGCAAAATAGAAGCCGCGAAAAACGCAGGGAAACCCATCGACGGACATTATCCCCTAGCAACAGGCCCCAAGCTAAAGGCATATATCGAGTCTGGCATTTCCACCGATCATGAAACCATCTATCTAGAAAAAGGCCGTGAAAAATGTGAGCTTGGGATGCATGTCCTTATTCGGGAAGGAAGCGCGGCGAAAAACTTTGACGCACTTCATCCGCTATTGAAAGAGTATCCCGAACAAATCATGTTCTGTACGGATGACGCGCATCCTTCGTTTTTAAACAAAGGACACATAAATAGGATGGTAAAAAAATCGCTGGATTTAGGATATGATCTATATGATGTATTACGGGCCGCTTCCTATAATCCGGCCATGCACTATAAAATTCCCGCAGGTTTCTTACGAGAGGGAGACTCCGCCGATTTTATCCAAGTAGACAATTTAAAGGATCTAACCATACAGGCAACCTATATACAAGGAACCTGTGTATACGATGGGGAAAAATGCACGCTTCCACTCCAAAAGCCTATACATCGTAATAATTTCCACACGAAACCGATCACATTAGAAAAGCTAGCGGTAAAAGCGAAAGGGGAACAGATGCGTGTCATTGTTTGCGAAGACAGCGAATTAATCACGAAAGAAGAACTATATCCTGTACATACATTCGATGGATTTGTAGAATCGGATACAGAACGAGACATTTTAAAACTCGTCATTCTAAATCGCTATCAAACGGCTCCTCCGGCTATTGCCTTTATAAAAGGAACAGGGCTCAAGCTCGGTGCCATCGCTCAAAGTATTTCCCACGATAGCCATAACATCATCGCTATAGGCGTAACCGATTTCGAGCTTATGCAAGCGATCAATGCGGTAATAAAGGCTAAAGGTGGAATCGCAGTAAGCAGTATGGACGAAGTCACTCTCCTGCCCTTGCCGGTAGCGGGATTGATGAGCGACGAATCATTGGAAGAGACGAGCCGCCGTTACGAAGAGATCGAGGAAAAGATCAAGCGATTAAAATCCCCGATGGATTCATTACAAATGACGCTTTCTTTTATGGGATTGCTGGCGATCCCATCCTTAAAACTTAGCAACAAAGGTTTGTTCAATAGCGAGACATTCCAATTTACTTCCCTATTCGTATGATAGCCGATAAAGACGAACATATCAAGACGATCCTATCGGTCATTCCGGAAAAGCCGGGATGCTACCAGTATTTCGATGAAAACGGAACGATTATATACGTCGGCAAGGCGAAGAACCTAAAACGACGGGTATCCTCTTATTTCAACAAGGTACATGACAGCAATAAGACCCGTGTGTTAGTCAAGCAAATCCGGGATATCAAATATATAGTCGTCGATACGGAAGAAGACGCGTTACTACTGGAAAACAACCTCATCAAACAGTATCGTCCCCGCTATAACGTATTATTGAAGGACGACAAAACCTACCCTTCCATCGTGGTAAAGAACGAGTACTTTCCCCGGGTTTTCCAAACCCGGAACATCGTTCGGGACGGATCACAATATTACGGTCCTTATCCCTCTTTGTTCACGGCGAAAGTGATGCTACAAATGCTAAAGGAACTTTACCCTTTACGCACTTGTAAATATCCCCTCACTCCCGAATCCATCGCACAAGGACGCTATAAGGTTTGTCTGGAATACCATATCAAGCGTTGTAAAGGGCCTTGTGAAGGCTTGCAATCATTGGAAGAATACCAGCAAAATATTTCCGAGATCAAAGAGATTCTGCGAGGCAACATCTCGCAAATCAGCAAACACCTCTATGAGGAGATGCAATCGCTCGCTGCCGAGCTCAAGTTTGAGGAAGCGCAAAAGATCAAGGAAAAATACGAAGTCATCGAGAACTACCGTTCTAAATCTACGGTCGTAACCCCGATGCTACATAATATAGATGTATTCACGATCATAGAGAATGACCATTCCGCTTATGTGAACTTTATGCATATCGGAAACGGGGCGATCGTACAAGCCTATACATTCGAGTATAAAAAACGATTGGACGAGAGTAAGGAGGAATTGTTAAGCCTCGGTATTATCGAGATGCGGAATCGTTTTAAAAGCACCGCCCGGGAGATTATCGTGCCTTTCAAGCTGGATATGCAACTAGAGAATGTCACCTTCACCATTCCCCAAAGAGGGGATAAAAAGAAACTGCTCGATTTATCCGAGATGAACGTCAAGCAGTTTAAGGTTGACCGCTTGAAGCAAGCGGAAAAGTTGAATCCGGAACAACGGAATACCCGTATCTTGAAAGAGATCCAAGAGGCCTTGCATTTGGAGAAATTGCCTGCTCATATCGAATGTTTCGATAATTCAAACATACAGGGAAGCGATGCGGTAGCGGCTTGCGTGGTATTCAAGATGGGAAAACCGTCCAAGCAGGAGTATCGTAAATACAATATAAAGACCGTAGTCGGTCCGGATGATTACGCCTCTATGAAAGAAGTTGTCCGTAGGCGTTACGGGCGGGCAATCGAGGAGCGATCTCCCCTACCCGACTTAATTATAACAGACGGTGGAAAGGGGCAAATGGAAGTGGTTCGCTCGGTGGTAGAAGATGAATTAGGCTTGTCCATTCCAATCGCCGGACTAGCGAAAGATGGTAAGCACCGGACCTCGGAGTTATTATTCGGGTTCCCACCCGTAACCGTTGGCATGCGTTTGGACAGTCCGCTATTCCATCTGCTTACCCGGATACAAGACGAGGTACACCGTTTCGCCATCACTTTCCACAAGGATAAACGAAGTAAGACCCAGACAAAATCCGAATTAGACACCATTAAGGGTATCGGTGAAAAGACAAAAGTATTACTTTTACGTCACTTTAAAAGCGTAAAACGAATCAAGGAAGCAAGCTTCGAGGAACTGAAATCCGTGATTGGCGAGGCGAAAGCCAAGGCACTACAAGAGGGACTGGATGGAAAGCGAACAGAAAGCGAACAAAAATAGAACAAAAGCGAACAAGATGAGAACAGTTACACAACGTGTGCAGCACGCTTCCGTCACGATAGACGGACAGCTTAAGTCCAAAATTGGAAAGGGGCTATTGGTATTAGTCGGTATCGAGGACAAGGATACGCAAGAAGACATTGAATGGTTGGCAAAAAAGATCACCAACCTACGCATATTTGACGATGAAAACGGGGTCATGAACCGCTCGGTTATCGAAGCGGGAGGCGAGATCATGGTTGTCAGCCAATTTACCTTACACGCCTCTACGAAAAAAGGGAACCGCCCCTCCTACTTAAAAGCGTCTAAACCGGATATCGCCATTCCGATGTATAAAGCTTTTTGCGAAGAGGTAGGGCTTCAACTCGGAAAACCTGTACAAACCGGAACATTCGGAGCTGATATGAAAATTGAACTTTTAAACGACGGGCCGGTTACTATTATTATCGACTCTCAAAATAAAGAATAAGTATGGCAGATATAACTTTACAACAAGCCCAGCAAATGGTAGACGCTTGGATCAAGACCTATGGGGTCCGTTATTTCAATGAGCTTACCAATATGACCATCCTCACCGAGGAAGTGGGCGAGCTAGCCCGGATCATGGCACGTACCTACGGTGAGCAGTCTTTCAAGGAAAGTGACAAACACCGGGATTTAGGCGATGAAATGGCGGATGTGTTATGGGTATTGCTCTGTCTGGCCAACCAGACCGGAGTAGATCTTACCGCCGCTTTCGAGAAGAATCTCCAAAAGAAAACAGACCGAGATAAAGAACGACATATAAACAATCAAAAACTATAAGCATATGGCACATCATCACGATTGCGAATGTGGACATGATCATCATCATGAACATGAACACGAATCAAATTCCGTACAGATAGACCGTTATCATGAAGCTTTCAATAAGTTTGAGCCGGCCCTGCCGGATACCCAGACCAGTGAGGCTGTAAACGCTCTTTTAGAGAAACATTTCCAAGAGAACTTTACACCGGAAGTATTGAAAACGATTCATGGTTGCATCGACTTGACCTCATTAACCAGCCTGGATACCAAAGAAAGTATCTGGAAGATGGTAGACACGGTAAATGATTTCGAGGGAACTCGTCCGGATGTCCCGAACGTAGCCGCTATTTGCGTCTATCCCCTATTCGTGGAAACGGTTAAGCAGGCACTTACTGCGCAAGAGGTTAAGATTGCGTCGGTTGCCGGAGGTTTTCCTTCCTCACAGACATTTACGGAAGTCAAGATCGCCGAAACGGCCATGGCAGTCATGCAAGGAGCCGATGAAATCGACGTTGTCATGAACCTAGGCTATTTCATGGAAGACAATTTCGAGGAATTGACCGAGGAATTGCAAGAGATCAAGGAGAGCTGTCGCCACGCCCATTTAAAGGTAATCTTAGAGACCGGAGCTTTAGTCACAACGGAGAACATCCAAAAAGCATCCATCCTAGCCATGTATTCCGGCGCGGACTTCATCAAGACCTCTACCGGCAAAGGATACCCGGGAGCCACTTTCGAGGCCGCCTATACCATGTGCAAGGCCATCAAAACCTACCATTCCATCACCGGAAACAAGGTTGGCATCAAGATCTCCGGAGGCGTACGCACGGCGGAAGACGCAGTTCGATATTATACGATCGTAAAGGAGATACTAGGCGATGAATGGCTTAACAAAGATTTGTTCCGTATAGGAGCGAGCAGTCTGGTCGGTGATATAGAAAAACGACTCGGGAAATAGTCCATTCTAATAAACCGGGCGCAGATGGCTTAGAATCCTGTGTCCGGTAAGCACTCTCAAAGTCAGTTAACTTACCTTGGCATCGAAGTTAACTGACTTCGTCAAGTAAGTTAACTTCATTGGCTATTGAAGCATACTTACTTTTTTACGAACAAGAGCCATCTCTCTACAACTAATAGATAAAGGAATTTCTATTTGGAGCGAGTCATGATATAATCGGCCAGCTGGATCAAGGATGTCCGTGCCTCAGACTCTGGCAATCTCAAAAGAACATCGACCGCCTTATCATGATATTCCTTCATGCGGGCCTCGGCATATTCGATTCCACCATTCGCCTTGGCGAACTCGATCAAGGAATCGACATTCTCCGCCGCGAAATCTTTCCGTAAAATCATATCCAAATAACGGGCGGCCTCCTCTTCCCTACCCTGCCGCAAGGCATATAATAATGGAAGCGTAACCTTACCCTCACGAATGTCATTTCCCGTCGGCTTACCGATATTCGCCTCCTTGAAATAATCAAAGATATCATCCTTGATCTGGAAGCAATACCCCAGATACTCGCCAAACTCACGGCAAAGAGCGATCACCTCCGCAGAGGCGCCCGATGAAATGGCCCCAATCTCCGTGCAAGCGGAAAGCAAGGTAGCCGTCTTCTTCTTGATCACTTGCAGATAGCAATTCTCGTCTAGGATACTCTCCTCGGCGGTCTCCAATTGCTTGATCTCACCTTCGGACAAGTCTCTGCCTAAATTAGAGATAATCCCGACAATCCGCAAATCGCCGGTTTGTATGGAACGGATCAAAGCGGTAGAAAGCACATAATCACCTACCAACACGGAAATACGGTTATCGAAGATAGCGTTCAATGAGGGAACGCCACGACGTTGCTTCGTCTCATCGATCACGTCATCGTGAATCAACGTGGCGGTATGCAAAAGCTCCAGCAAGACAGCGGAATTGATCGTGTTATCCGTAACCTGTCCACAGACCTTGGCGGTAAGGAGCACCAATAACGGACGCACATGCTTCCCGGTAGAATTCAGTATAACGTCGATAGCCGATTGTAACCGGGTCGTCTCGCTGCGTAGAGATGCCTCGAAATCCTTATTGAAACGTTCAAATTCAGCGGAAACCGGTTCTTCTATTTTCCTTCTTTCATCCATAATTCCATGCAAAGATTCGCAAAAGTAACAAAAACTATCGAGTAAGCGAGTTTTTTCGTACATTTACCCAGATTTTGTCCCACTAAAACGTGTTAAAAGTAATGAAGTTATTCCTTATAGATGCGTATGCGTTAATTTATCGCTCCTATTACGCCTTCATCAAGAATCCGCGTATCAACTCCAAGGGTGTGAATACCTCCGCCATTTTCGGTTTTATCAACAGTCTGGAGGATGTATTAAAACGTGAGAACCCGACTCATATAGCGGTGGCCTTTGACCCGAAGGGACCGACCTTCCGCCATGAGGCCTTCGAGCAATACAAGGCACAACGGGAAGAGACGCCGGAAGTGATCCGTCAATCCGTCCCTATCATTAAAGAAATCATAGAGGCTTACAATATTCCGATTCTGGAAGTACCCCGCTACGAGGCGGACGATGTGATCGGCACCGTATCCAAACAGGCGGAGAAGGAAGGCTTCGAGGTGTACATGATGACGCCGGATAAAGATTACGGCCAATTGGTGTCCGAACATATATTTATGTATCGTCCGAAATTCGGAGGCGATTACGAGATCATGGGCGTGCCTGAGGTCTTAAACAAGTACGGCCTCACGAGTACGGAGCAAGTGATCGACTTGCTGGGACTGATGGGCGACGCTTCCGATAATATCCCCGGCTGTCCGGGTGTCGGCGAGAAGACCGCTCAAAAACTACTGACCGAATTCGGAAGCATCGAGAACCTGTTAGCGAACACTGATAAGTTGAAAGGCGCGCAAAAGAAGAAGGTGGAGGAGAACGCCGAGCAAATCCGTTTCTCCAAATTCTTGGCGACGATCAAAACGGATGTCCCTATCGAGTTTGATGCCGCCCGTTGCGTTCGTGAAAAGCCAAACGAAGAGCGGCTGACTGAGATTTACACAGAATTGGAATTTAGAACATTTATTAACAAACTAAGTTCTGAGCCGGTCAAAGCCGCTCCGAAAGGTCCCGTTCAAGGCGATTTGTTCGCGATTTTTACGCCCGAGAGTACGGAAGAGCCCAAAAAATCGATTCTCACGGACTTAAAGTCCACCCCCCATAACTATTATTTAACTGATACAGAGGAAAAACAAGCCGATTTAGCCCACTTTTTATTGGGTCAAGAATTTTTCGCTTTTGACACGGAAACCGACGGCATCGATCCCTTGAAAGCCGGACTGGTCGGAATGTCGTTCGCCGTGAAAGAAAACGAGGCTTGGTATGTTCCTGTTCCCGCCAACTCAGTAGAGGCGGCGAAAGTAGTGGAACGCTTCTCCCCTGCCCTGCAAAATCCGAAATCATTAAAGATCGGGCAAAACATCAAATTCGATATTTTGGTACTTCGTAAATACAACGTGAAGGTAGCCGGTCCTCTGTTCGATACGATGATCGCCCATTACCTGCTGAACCCGGAATTACGGCACGGAATGGATTACCTAGCGGAGACCTACCTCAAGTACCAGACCGTCCACATCGAGGAACTGATCGGCCCAAAAGGAAAGAACCAGTTATCGATGCGAAACGTACCCGTGGAGCAAATCGCCGAATACGCCGCCGAGGATGCGGACATCACGCTCAAGCTAAAGAATTATTTCGCACCCGAGTTGAAGAAAGAAGGACTGGAATCCCTCTTCACCACGATCGAGATGCCATTAATATATGTATTAGTGGAAATGGAGGCTACCGGCGTCACGCTGGATACAGTAGCGCTTAAGCAATCTTCGGGCGAACTTACCGCCTCCATGAACAAACTGGAGCAAGAGGTTTACGAGCTGGCCGGCACGGAATTCAACATCAACTCCACGAAACAGGTCGGCGAAATCCTTTTCGACCGCTTGAAGCTGGACGAGAAAGCGAAGAAGACCAAAACAGGCGGTTACAGTACCAGCGAGGATGTATTGGAGAAACTTCGCAGCAAACATCCCATCATCGGCAAGCTTCTTGAATACCGCGGACTTAAAAAATTATTAAGTACCTATATCGACGCTCTACCCGAGTTGATCAATCCGCAGACCGGAAAGATACATACCTCTTTCAACCAAGCGGTAACATCTACCGGACGCCTCAGCTCTACCAATCCGAACCTGCAAAACATTCCGGTACGGGACGATCTTGGCCGCAAGATCCGTAAGGCGTTTATCCCGGATAATGCGGATTGCCTCTTCTTCTCCGCCGACTACTCCCAAATCGAGCTTCGTATCATGGCCCACCTGAGTGGTGACCCGCATATGATCGAGGCTTTCCAAAGCGGAGCGGATATTCACGCCGCTACCGCCGCCAATATCTACGGAATCCCGGTAGAAAAAGTAACCAGCGATATGCGCCGGAAGGCGAAAACCGCCAACTTCGGTATCATTTACGGCATCTCCGTCTTCGGGCTCGCCGAGCGTCTGGGCATCCCTCGTTCTGAGTCCAAGGAACTGATAGACGGTTATTTCAGCACCTACCCCCGCATCAAGGAATACATGGAGGAGAGCATCAAAGTAGCCAAGGAAAAAGGATACGTAGAGACCATTTTCAAGCGCAAGCGTTTCCTTTCGGATATCAACTCACACAACGCCGTCGTACGCGGCTATGCCGAGCGAAACGCAATCAATGCCCCTATCCAAGGGAGCGCCGCCGATATCATCAAACTAGCGATGGTACGCATTTACGAACGCTTTGAGGAAGAGGGATTGAAAAGCAAGATGATCCTCCAAGTACACGATGAGTTAAACTTCAATGTCTACAAAGAGGAGGCCGAGGAGGTAAAGAAAATCGTGCTGGAGGAAATGGAAAACGTCATGAAACTACAAGTCCCCTTGATCGCCGATTGCGGCGAGGGAGAAAACTGGTTGGAGGCGCATTAAAATAATGCCGGAATTCCCCTTAAAAAACATGTACGTGTTTTCCTGAAAACACGTACGACTTTTTCTTGAAAGACGTACATGTTTTTTTAAGACCCTAACAGCCCATCACGAAACGCAAAACTTTCCCCTAAAAACATTCCGAAAAGCAAATAATAATGTATACTATACACTATATTTGCGCTCGAAAAGATTGTTGAGCATTTTAGGTTATGAAAAAAAGTTTGATCGCTTTAGCTTTCGGTACCCTTGGGCTGGGGATTGCCGAGTTCGTAATGATGGGTATCCTACCCGACATCGCGAAAGATTTACACATCAGCATTGCTACAGCCGGGCATCTGATCTCAGCTTATGCACTAGGGGTTTGCGTAGGCGCTCCCATGTTGATTATCGCCCGTAGATATCCATTAAAACACATTTTGCTTGTTTTAGTAGGGATTATGATGATCGGTAATTTATGCGCCGCATTAGCGTCTAATTACTGGGTATTGATGATAGCCCGCTTCATCTCTGGATTGCCTCACGGAGCTTACTTCGGTGTTGGCTCCATCGTAGCCGAAAAGCTTGCTGATAAAGGAAGAGGCTCCGAGGCTGTCTCTATCATGATAGCGGGGATGACGATCGCCAACCTATTCGGTGTCCCGTTGGGGACGGCCCTCAGCACCATGCTCTCGTGGCGTCTGACTTTCTTACTGGTTGGTTGCTGGGGCATAGCCATCTTATATTACATCTGGAGATGGGTACCTATGGTAGAGAACCTTCCGGATACTGGCTTTAAAGGACAATTTCGTTTTCTTAAGACTCAAGCGCCATGGTTAATCCTAGGGGCGACAATGCTAGGTAACGGAGGTGTATTTTGCTGGTATAGCTATATCAGCCCGCTATTGACACAAGTATCCGGCTTCTCGGCCGAAAGCCTTACTGTTCTAATGGTATTGGCAGGTTTCGGTATGGTAGCGGGCAACTTGATCAGTGGCCGCCTATCCGATAAATATATGCCCGGACGGGTAGCGGCCATAGCGCAAGGCATGATTTGCGTAGCCCTACTGCTCGTCTTCTTCTTGGCACAAATATCTTGGTTAAATGTCTTGCTGATGTGTCTGTGTACGGCGGGATTATTCGCCGTCTCAAGCCCTCAACAAGTATTATTGATCCGTTACTCCAAAGGTGGAGAGATGCTGGGAGCCGCCAGCGTACAAGTTGCGTTCAATTTAGGAAATGCTATCGGAGCTTATTGTGGTGGGTTACCATTGGAGGTCGGCCTTGGTTATAAATATCCGGCCTTGATAGGTTCCGGATTCGCTTTTATCGGATTCTTGTTATTGACTTTCTTTTACCGGAAATATGAGAGAACAACCTAAGTAAAAAATAACATTAGTAAAGAAGCCTATGAACAAACTCGTTAAAACATTATTAAACAAACAATCGATGAGGCAACCGGTTAAGCATGAAGAGAAAGCCTAAGAAAATAACCGTATCAGCCTAAAATTGATTATCTTTGCGAACTCAAAACAAGTCGCTTGAAGCGACTATATAACAGATTGATAATAAAAAATACGATAATAATATGGCATTACAATGTGGCATTGTGGGACTTCCGAACGTAGGAAAGTCTACCCTTTTCAATTGCCTATCCAACGCGAAGGCACAATCAGCGAACTTTCCGTTCTGTACGATCGAACCGAATGTAGGCGTGATCACCGTACCCGACGAGCGACTGAATAAACTAGCGGAAATCGAACATCCGCAGCGAGTGATCCCCACCACCGTAGAGATCGTGGATATCGCCGGATTGGTGAAAGGAGCGAGTAAAGGCGAGGGATTAGGCAATAAGTTCTTGGCTAATATCCGTGAGACAGACGCTATCTTGCACGTATTGCGTTGCTTCGACGACGATAATATCGTGCACGTGGACGGACGTGTAGACCCGGTCCGTGATAAGGAGATCATTGACTATGAGCTTCAGATCAAGGATTTGGAAACGATAGACAGCCGTATCGCCAAGGTGCAAAAACAAGCGCAAACTGGAGGTGATAAGCAAGCCAAGATCGCTTACGAGGTACTTTGTAAATACAAAGAGGCTTTAGAACAAGGAAAAAGCGCACGTACCGTTTCTTTTGATACGAAAGACGAGGAACGCATTGCCCACGATTTATTCTTGCTGACGGATAAACCTGTCATGTATGTTTGTAACGTGGATGAGGCTAGCGCCGTAAACGGCAATAAATATGTAGATGCCGTACGCGAGGCGGTTAAAGACGAGGATGCCCAGATTCTAGTAGTCGCCGCTAAGATCGAGAGCGAGATCGCTGAGTTCGATACCTATGAGGAACGCCAGATGTTCTTACAAGAAATCGGATTGGAAGAGTCTGGCGTAAGCCGTTTGATTAAATCGGCTTACAAATTATTGAATCTGCAAACCTTCTTGACCGCCGGATCGGACGAATGTCGTGCGTGGACGTTCCATAAAGGCTGGAAAGCTCCTCAATGCGCCGGTGTTATCCATACGGACTTCGAAAAAGGATTTATCCGTGCCGAGGTGATCAAGTACGAGGATTATATCGCTTATGGCTCCGAGGCTGCTGTTAAAGAGGCCGGAAAGATGAGCGTTGAAGGTAAGGAATATGTTGTGCAAGATGGAGATATCATGCATTTCCGTTTCAATGTATAAGGAGTAATCGAAATAAATTATATCTTTGAAACCGGGTAAAATAGCGTAAAGCTAATTTTACCCGGTTTTCTTATATCCTTTAAATCTATATGTATATGAAACGTTTTCTCAATTCTGTACTTTGTATGTGTATCGCCGTTTTTTGTACGCATGCCCAAAAAAAGAATGTGACTAGTGTGCTGGAAGTGATGGACATTACGACCGGGCAACGTTCCGTTGTCAAGGAATTCCCTTTTTTGATCGAGGCACCTAACTGGACTCCGGATGGTAATTGGCTTGTATATAATAGTGGAGGAAAATTATATAAGCTCTCTCCGAAATCTCCGGGAGAGCCGCAATTAATCAATAGCGACTACGCGACCCGTTGCAACAACGACCATGTGATCTCCGCGGATGGGAAGCAAATAGCGATCAGTAACGGAACAAAAGAAGATGGTAAATCGCGTGTTTATACCCTGCCTTTCGAAGGAGGTGTTCCCCGGTTGATTACCCCACTCGGTCCTAGCTACCTACACGGATGGAGCCCCGACGGAAAACAACTCGCTTATTGCGCCGAGAGAAACGGTAATTTTGATGTTTACGTCATTCCTGCCCTAGGCGGAGAAGAAAAACGTCTTACGACAGCCGAAGGTTTGGACGATGGCCCCGAATACTCCCCTTGCGGACAATATATCTGGTTCAACTCCGTACGTACCGGGCTTATGCAAGTCTGGCGCATGAAGGCGGATGGTTCCGAACAAACCCAGATGACATTCGATGAGACCCGAAATTCTTGGTTTCCCCACATCTCTCCGGATGGAAAACAAATCATTTTCATCACCTATACAAAAGGTGATCTGGAACCCGGACAACACCTCGCCAATAAAAACGTAGAGTTACGCCTTATGCCAGCCGAGGGCGGAGAACCTAAGACTTTAGTCAAACTATTCGGCGGGCAAGGTACGATAAACGTAAACTCTTGGGCACCCGATAGCAAGCGATTCGCTTTCGTCAGTTACCGGTTAAATTGACTCGTTCCCGTCTCTCCTGTATTCGGAAGGAATAACCCCTGTCTGCTTAATAAACGCACGACGGAACGTACTGATAGAATGGAAGCCCGAACGTTCGGCTATCTCTTGTATACTGGCCAGAGGTTCGGCTTCCAATAAACGTTTGCTTTCCTCTACCCTGAAATGGTTTACGTAATCCGAGAAGGAACAACCTAATTCTTTATTAAACAATTGGGATAGATAAGAGCGGCTCATCGGGAAGATCCGCTGTAAATCCGTTAAGCGTAAATCTTCCCGTAGATAGGGCTTTTCACGTTCAAACCACGCCTGTACTTCCTCAACATACCTTTGGCGTATGATGCCTTTCTGTTCCTCACTACCTTGATCATCATCCGTATCCTCCTCCAAATCGGGTAATCCCCATCCGCTCTCGAATGTGTGATCCAAATGGATAACCTTTAGGAACAAGGCCTTATAAAAGAAATAGTACCATAAAACCAATAAAAACGTTTTGTCGATTACATATAGGCTAACCCGATCCGTAAACAACAATACCAAATAAAAAATATACATAGAAGAAAGGATCAGCATGGTCTTTTTCAACCAGTCCAGATCATAATCTTCCGGGTCCGATACATTTTCCCTTAAATACACCTTAAATCCCTCACTATAGCGCAAGATCAGATAAATAGGAACGATCATATACAGAAGCGTGAAAAATAAAATCAAAAGCCTTATAACCACATCCAGATTCAAGGTATCGAATACCTCGCCAAAAGAGTTATAACGATGAATATTTCCACCGGATAGCCGGTAAATCAAAAAAGAAATACCCAATACCCATATCGGACTGGTAAAAATAAAGAAACGGCGAACGGTCATATAGCAAGGTCGTAACACTTCTATCACGTAACAAGCTAATGTAGCTACCACAATACATCCCATAATCAGCACATCCGGATGAAATATCTCTTTTGAATCCTCTAAATACAGGTTAACCGATACTCGTACCGCCGCTAAAAACGCCCATAATAACATACTCCACCCCAAAATCTGTTTTGCCCTATTCTCACGGGCCCGTAGTAGCAGGGTAATACCACCAAAAACACAAAAGCCTAATATCTGTAAGCTTAGTAGAAACTGAATTTTATCCAACATAATAACACTACCTCCTATCTATTAAACAATACGCCCCCCCGAATGTTCTTTTTGACCCCTCAGTTAACAATATGAACGCCTTAGACAATTTGAACGATCTAATTTTATACGATTTCACCGACGTTTTAGACCGTATGCACCTCCCTTTCCCCTTAACCACCCGATATTTGCATCCAGAAGTTTCACACAAAAATAAGTAAAATAATGAGAAATTTAGTACTCTTTACCAGTATGATTTTAAGCTTTTGGGGTTGCTCCAACGACAAAGACTTCGGAGGTCTTGAGAATATCGGCTGGAATGAAAAACCACTCCAAATAACGACTCGTATCCTAACTACAAAATCCACCAATTTTATACAAGAATTTAAAGAAGGCTCTATGCTCGGACTACAAATCACGTCCGGTACAGTCGACGATTTATACAATGGCATATCCACTTATAAAAACGTAAGCGTAAAAGCTTATAGAGTGAATGGAAAAATCCGGTGGCAACAGAGTCCGGAAGTGATCCTTGACTCTAATGAAGCTACGATATACGCATATTATCCATATCAAGAAGATATAAATTTTAACGCCCGGCAGATACCTGTTAAACTGGCCCCGAACGCATTGGAGACCGATGATTATATGTATGGAACCCATGCGATCGGACAAAAAGCGGTCAACAGTACCTCGCCACTTGTATTACTCAGCATGAATCATGCCCTATCGCTTATATCTTTCCAGCTGAACCTAAGCAAAGGCAAGACAGGTGCCTTTATTATAAGTTCCGTTCAAGTAGGAAATAAGCCCGGTGGAACAACTTTAGTCAGCGAAGGAACCCTCGATATCACGACGGGCGATATCATCGGTTCTACCGCCCGTAGCACGTCCGCATCCACGGTATTATCCTTGACGAATCCGGTTACCCTCATCAACGAGAAATATTGTGATCCTATGCGGCTCATGGTAATTCCACCTTCCGGCACGATCGGAACCGGAGACGTGGAGACCTTATTCACGATCAACGGAGAAACCTACAAATTTGACATACCCGCTAACACCCAATGGGAAAAAGGGAAAAAATATTTATATAAGCTAAGCTTTAACGGAAGGTCGTTACAATTGCGAGACGTCTCTATCACAGACTGGTTACCGGGTAACGACGAAGGATTGATTGGCAATATCATGTAAGTTTTTTATGTTGTGGTTATTAAGGTGTAATGCCGTGGCAAGCTTTGATCCGTTTGCCACCGGCAACTACACTGAAAATAACAATTGGCTCTATCATTCCGGCGAATTAGACCATCGGGGTCACTACCCGTACGATGTGTTTTTCATTCAGCCGACTCTATATATTCTCTCAATAAGAGAAACAACGGGTCTCGTCCAAATACCCTTTTACATTCAAGGGTTATCATTCCCTCTCAACTTATCGCCAAAAACACTCTTCTATTTGACTATTACAAGGACGAGACCCGTTTAATAATAACTTTATATCTCTTGGATATATTGATTATTATAGTATACAATAAAGCAGGTTACTTTGCGTATTAAGAGGATAAAACAATCGTTACTATATAATATATAAAAATATCATTTTATAACAGGAATAATAATTAATAGTAATAGAATAATAAACTATATTGGCTCAAATGTTTATTGTTTGAAAGGTTCCATTAAAACATTAGACAAAATGAACAAATTATTATTAATTACGATCTTGTTAATCATCTTTACCGGATGTCATGAAAATCAGCAGTGGATGTCCAAAGAGAAATCAACCGCACGAAAGTCAGTTCTTGAAATGACCACCCGGTCCTATACGGCAGGTTCTTCAGTATTCACCGAAATTCTGCCCGAAGGGTCCGAAATAGGATTATTTATAACCTATGGTAATCAAGACAGTTTATATAAAGGCGCATCTCTTTATAAAAACGTAAAATCAAAGGCTGTAGGCTCATCAAAAGGTTCTTTAAAATGGAAACAAACACCGCAGGTATTCCTTAGATCTAATCGACCAGTCATGATCTACGCTTACTCACCTTATAAAGTACAAATACCGTTAGATCCTACCTCCATACCGATCAAAATATCCCCAATCGCGGCGGAAACCCCCTCTTATGAATATGGGAGGCTCTCGCAAGGCCAAAAAGAGGTCAACCGTAAATCTCCGCTCGCGAAACTCTCCATGAATTATGCATTATCACTTCTCTCATTCGAAATATATCAAGATTCGGACATCAACGGGCTATTCAAGCTAACCTCCATACAGATCGGTAACCGTGCGGGAGGTAATACCTTGCAATATACCGGGACAATGGATATCGTAACCGGAAATATCAAAGGAACTCCCGGGGCATATAAAGCCACTTTACTTACAATAGATCCATCCGTAACTTTACGACACGCGAAAGCGGAGGAGCAAAATATCCGTATAGTCCCTACCTACTCTCCTATCCGGGAAAAAGAAGTTGAGGCGATCTTTACTATCAATGGAAGAACTTACAAATACATCATTCCGGAAGGCACCTGCTGGAATAAAGGATATAAATATTCCTATAAGTTATATTTCGATGGTAAAGATATCAGGTTACACGATTCCGTCGCCTATATATGGACACCTAAACTGAAGAAAAAATAATCAGTATATAAAATAAGAGTACTAATCTATGGAACTTTTCATTCTTACCGTAAAGCCTATCGAGAATAAATACGCCCGGACTCTAATCTTTTTTGCCTATTTTTGTAACAAACAAATCCCTTATCCCGTCTTCTTTGTGAAAGCCCCCACTCTAAGGCGCACGGACGAAGGGCGATCCAAAAACATAGTATTAACGAAAAAGTCAATTACAATGAAAAGATTACTAGCGTTACTGGCCATCCTCCTTATCAGCCAAGTAGGATACGGGCAGCAGAAGATGGATCAATTATTCAATGCTTTCCGGGGTGAAAGCGATGTTACTTCCGTAAATATCGGAAACATAACGATGAAGCTAGCCAGCCTGTTCACCGAGACAATGGGAGTAAACGGTATAGATATCCTTGAATTTGATAATTGTGCCCAAGAGGTGAAAGACCGACTGTCTACCGCCATACGGAACCTGAGAGATTCTGATTACGAGACGATGGTCACGGCAAATGAAAGGGACAGTCGCACGAAAGTTCTTGTCAAAATAAAAGAGGATATGATCCGTGAACTGGTCATATTCACGACAGGAAGCGACAATGCGTTAATCCGTATCAAAGGAAAGATCAGCCCGTCCGATCTAGACCGGGTAATCAATGAGCACAAAACTGGAAATCATTAAGGGCGATACTGATGGACGTTGATGTTTTTAAACAACGGTTCCTACCCTTTCATCCTAAACTCTATCGGATCGCTTATGCCTTATTAGACAATAAAGCGGATGCGGAAGACATACTTCAAGATGCCTATTGCAAATTATGGAATAAAAGGGATGAGCTGGGAGATATCCAGAATCCGGAAGCATTTTCCATAACATTGGTCAAAAATCTTTGTCTGGATTTCCTGCGCTCGCCCAAAGCAAGCCGAAGAGACAACGAAGAGGCATTGGAGACCGTTCTATTAACGACCGACTCCTCGCCGGAAAAGGAATTGGAAGAAAAAGAGGATATCCGGCGTATACAAGAACTGATAGAACAGCTCCCCGAGAACCAGAGGCAGGTAATCCGCCTGCGTGGTATTGAGGATTGTTCCTATGAGGACATTGAACAGATTACAGGGCTTAGCTCCTCTAATATAAGAACATTACTTTCCCGGGCACGCAAATTGATCCGGGAGAAACTAGAAAAAGCAAGTTGTCATGGATGATAAAAAGATAGATGAACTAATAAACAAGGCACTCCAAGAGGATTTAGCCTTACCGGAGGGACTTTCCGAAAGGCTGGAACGACAAATCGACTTCCTAGCCCAAGAAGAGATATCTCCCCGAGTCTCACGAAGACGTTCCTTCTATTGGATAAGCGGAATCGCCGCCGCTATTCTTGGCGCCCTATTCCTCATCTTCACGGAGACAAATCGTCCGGCTCCCGTTATGGCCGATACCTTTACCGATCCTGAAGAGGCAGCTGTCGTAGCCCAAAATGCCTTGGCGTTCATGTCTAGGAATTTAAACAAAGGTCTCGGGCAGGTCAATGAAGCCAGTCAAGAGATCACAAAAATAAACAAGATCGTAAATAAACATTTAAATGATTAATACAATGAGACTCAAACAACTATATACAATACTGCTTCTCTGCTGCGTGAATATCTGTTTTGCCCAGAACAAGCTTTTCGACAAATATGCGGATATGGACGATGTTACTTCCGTATATATCTCCAAAAAGATGTTTCAGATGATGCCGGTCATGGAAACCGCCGGACTCAACCTTGCCAACCTGAAAGGGAAAATAGAATCCCTGCAAATACTCACCACCCAAAAAGCGGATTTAAGGGAACGAATGCGAGGTGAGTTCAAAGCCTTGATCGGAAAGGATCATGAAGAACTCATGCGAGTAAAAGATGGAAAGACCAAAGCCAATTTCTACGTCAAGCAACAAGGAGAACTGATACAGGAGTTGATCATGATAGCCGACATGGACGACGGGAGCTTCAGCGTCATGCAATTGTTAGGGCGTTTTACGCTCCAAGATGTGCAGGAAATTACCAGTGAGATCAACAAATAATAGGATAATTTCGTGAAAACCATCGGCTTTTTATAGTATCTTCACCACCATAAGTTAAACAAAAATCATACGCGTATGAAAAGATTCATTTTTACAGGGATAATCATCCTGTTTGTAATGGCTGGATGTGGAGGCGACCATTCATCGACCGATGGTCTTATAACCGTGGATGTAAACGATAGTTATTCAACCAAAAAAGAGTTGGTCCTTCAAGACTTCATGGATATGGAGTATATTCCGCTGGAAACAAACGATGAGTTTATCAATCGGGCATGCGTGCAGGCGGTTGGCGAGAAATACATAATCGTGACAAACTTTTACGATGATGGCAATATTTTCGTATATGGCCGGAACGGAAAAGCTATTCGCAAAATAAATCGCAAGGGACAAGGTGGAGAAGAATACGTGTCTATGAGATCGGTTTCGTTAGATGAAGAAAACGAAGAGATTTTCGTAAATGATTTTCATGCGAAAAAGATAAGGGTCTATGATTTGGAAGGAAATTTCAAACGAAGTCTGAATCAAAGAAGCGAGAAAAGTTCGTTTTACGTGGAAATGCTTGATTATGACAAGGACAACTTGATTTGCTATGATAAGTTTAATTTTGAGGTACCGTTCTTGCTTGTGTCGAAGCAAGATGGAAGTATAACGAAAGAAATCACGGTTCCATATAAAGAGAAGCAATTATTCCATATCGTTGAAAGACTTTATGATAAAGGAGAAACAAGAGCAGCTGGACCAGGTCCGTATAACAGTATAATTCCTTTTAAGGGTAATTGGATTCTATTTGAGGCCTCTTCAGATACGGTATACACCTTAATGCCTGATTACAGTTTGCGCCCGCTTATCGCACGAACACCCCCTATCCACACCATGGATCCGGGCGTTTTCGTCGTCTTAAGATTGATTTCCGATCGTTATTATTTCATGGAAAGCGTAACGAATATATATGATTTTAACACAGGAGAAGGTTTCCCGAGAAAGTACTTCGCATACGATACGCAAGAAAAGAAATTTTTCAACTATATCACATACAACGATGATTATTCTTATAAGAAAGAAATCTATATGGTGACATTTCCTCCCATCAATTCAAAAGGCGAATTGTGTTCTACCATCAATGCTTCCGATCTTTGCCAGGACTATAAAAGGGGAAAGCTGAAAGGCAAACTAAAAGAGGTGGCCGCGACATTGGAAGAGGATGACAACCGGGTGGTAGTGTTGGTGAGACCTAAAAAGTAAATGATTACCAATCATCGGTAATACGATCAAGCGGATTATTTCCCCGTAATAATCCGCTTAATTTCACTCAGTTTGTTCAAGGCTTCCAAGGGGGTAAGATTATTCACGTCCAAGTTCTTGATCTCATCCCGTACTTGGCTCAACACCGGATCATCCAACTGGAAGAAACTCAGCTGATACCCCTCGGCGGCAGACGCGATCGCTTTTACAGGCTTACCCCCGATGCCTTCCTGACGATTCTCGGACTCCAACTGCTTCAAGATCTCATTCGAACGCTTCACGATACTTTTAGGCATACCGGCCATTTTCGCCACGTGGATACCAAAGCTATGCTCGCTTCCTCCCGGTATCAACTTACGCAAGAATATCACCTTATTCCCTACTTCCTTGACCGATACGTTATAATTCTTGATCCGCTTAAAGGCACGCTCCATCTCGTTCAGCTCGTGGTAATGGGTAGCGAACAGCGTCTTCGCCTTCGCATTCGGGTGCTCATGAATATATTCCACGATCGCCCAAGCGATCGATATGCCATCGTAGGTACTGGTACCCCGGCCTAACTCATCGAAAAGCACCAAGCTCCGGGAAGTCATATTATTTAATATATCGGAGGCCTCATTCATCTCTACCATAAAAGTAGACTCACCCACCGAGATATTATCCGAGGCGCCTACACGGGTAAATATCTTATCCACGATACCGATATGGGCGCTCTCGGCCGGAACAAAGCAACCGATTTGCGCCATGAGCGTAATCAAGGCTGTCTGACGCAATAAGGCAGACTTACCGGCCATATTCGGACCCGTGATAATGATGATCTGTTGTTTCTCGTCATCCAGATAGACATCATTGGCGATATAAGGTTCTCCCAAGGGCAGTTGTTTCTCGATTACCGGGTGGCGACCTCCCTTTATGTCGATCTTGTCGGAATCACTCACGATCGGACGGATATACTTATTTGCCTCCGCGGCCTTGGCGAAAGATAAAAGGCAATCGATACGCCCGATCAAGTTCGCGTTCATCTGGATAGGCGGAATATACTCCGTCAAGGCCAATACCAGCTCATTGAAAAGGCGGGTCTCCAGAGCAAGGATCTTTTCTTCCGCCCCTAATATCTTCTCCTCGTATTCCTTCAACTCCTCGGTAATATAGCGCTCGGCGTTCACCAAGGTCTGTTTACGGATCCAATTCGCCGGGACTTTATCCTTATGGGTATTACGTACCTCTATATAATAGCCGAAGACGTTGTTGAAAGCGATCTTCAAGCTTGGGATACCCGTCAATTCGATCTCGCGCTGCTGTACCTTCAACAAATAATCCTTGCCGGAATAAGCGATGGCACGCAAGTCATCCAATTCCTCGTTGACACCCTTCGCTATAATTCCTCCCTTATTGACCAAAGAAGGGGGATCGTTATTAATCTCTTTCTCAATCCGGTCGCGGATCAAGGCGCAAGCGTTTAATTGCTCCCCGATCCGGCATAAGCTGGGTTCCCCGCTCGCCATACATGCCTCCTTGATCGGCTCGATCGCACGAAGCGCGACCTTTAGCTGAACCACCTCACGAGGAGATACACGGCCGACAGCCACCTTGGAGATAATACGTTCCAAATCGCCGATCTGCTCCAACTGCGTATCCAGCAACTCCTTTGTCTCCGGTTCACGGAAGAAATAATCCACGACCTCTTGGCGTTCTTGGATCGGTTTTACATCCTTTAGCGGGAATAGTATCCACCGGCGAAGCATACGAGAGCCCATCGGCGAGATCGTCTTATCGATCACGTCCAACAAGCTTGTTCCCTCATCGTTCATCGTACCCACCAGTTCCAAGCTGCGTACCGTAAACTTATCCAAGCGGACGTATCGATCCTCCTCGATACGGGATAAAGCGGTGATATGGGAAATATGCGTGTGCTGGGTCTGGTCCAGATAATACAGAATCGCCCCGGAAGCGATAATACCTAATTTCAGATGTTGTACGCCAAAACCCTTCAGGTTCTTCGTCTCGAAATGCTTCAACAGGCGATCCTCGGCGGCCGAGGTCGTAAAGATCCAGTCATCCAGCTCAAAGATAAAGAAACGAGGACCGAAAGCCTCCTCGAAACGCTTCTTGTTTCCCCGTTCGATCAACACTTCCTTCGGGGAAAAATTATTGAGTAATTTGTCGATATAATCGATGGAACCCTCCGCTGTCATGAACTCGCCGGTAGAGATATCCAAGAAAGAAATACCACATACCTCCTTGGCGAAATGGATAGAGGCCAAGAAATTATTCTCTTTATGATTCAGTATATTATCATTGATGGAAACACCGGGAGTCACCAATTCCGTAATACCCCGCTTCACCAGTTTCTTCGTCAACTTAGGGTCTTCCAGCTGGTCGCAAATAGCCACACGCTTTCCGGCCCGCACCAACTTCGGCAGATAAGAATCCAAGGCATGATGTGGAAATCCCGCCATCTCAACATGCTGCCCTACGCCATTCGCACGTTTGGTCTGTACGATACCCAGTATTTCCGCGCCAATCACGGCGTCCTCGCCATACATCTCGTAAAAGTCTCCAACCCGGAATAAAAGGATAGCGTCCGGATGTTTCGCTTTTATATCGAAATACTGCTTCATCAAAGGGGTTTCCACAACTTTTGCCACGATAGTAATCTTTTAAATGCGTTTACGAATTAATCCGCACAAAGGTACTATTTTTTTTCTATCCGTTTACTTTCTTATAATCCGCTAGAAAAGTAGCTAGCCCACTATCCGTTAACGGGTGTTTCAATAAGCCTTTAATGGCGGACAAAGGACAAGTAGCCACATCCGCCCCGGCCTCCACGCATTGGATGATATGCTGGGTGCTACGGATAGAAGCCGCTAAAACTTGGGTATCATAATCATAATAATCATACATTTCCACGATCTTACGTACCAGCTCTATCCCGTCGCTGGCAATATCATCCAAACGCCCGACAAAGGGCGATACATACGTAGCCCCGGCCTTAGCCGCCAATAACGCCTGACCGACAGAGAAAACCAGCGTACAATTCGTACGGATGCCTTTTCTGGTGAAATATTTTATCGCTTTAATCCCCGCTTCGATACAAGGTACTTTAACGACTATATTAGGATGTAAAGCTGCCAACTCCTCCCCTTCTTTTATCATGCCCTCTAAGTCGGTAGCGATTACCTCGGCGCTTACATCCCCGCCCACGATCTCGCAAATTTCCAAATAGTGTTTCCGTTGATTTTCCACCCCCCGGATTCCCTCTTTCGCCATTAAGGACGGATTAGTCGTCACGCCATCCAATACTCCCAATTCATTCGCTTCCCGGATCTGGTCCAGATTCGCCGTGTCAATAAAAAACTTCATAGCTTTAAACTTTAATGTTACGTATTTGTATAACCCTTCTGATTCGCTATTAGTTCTAAATCAACCGTCTCAATCCCCTACTAATTCCATATACAAGTCGTTAAGCCGTTTGTGGAGATATAAAACAGCGTATTTTTCCGGGATAGGTATGCTTCTTGATACGATCTATGATCTTAGGGAGACGATCGAGAAGAAGATATATTTTATTTTACAGACAAAGTATATTTCCTATCGATCCATTCGGCCAATGAAATACCGCCCAATTCTTCGATAGTCTCTTTCCTTTTATAAGGTTTTAGTTGATGAATACGTTTCCAAATATCATTAAGCCAGACCTCATATCGGTTAGGCAACATAAGTTCTGGACGGAATTCCGATATATCTAAGTCTAAATCATCACTATTAAGAAGATAGTTCTTTATTAAAGTCGCAGATTCTAACAACTCACCAACCACATGCGGTAAAGGAAAAGGCAGAAGTTCATCATTCAGTTTCAATTGTTGGCCCCCTGCGGAAAAAGTGTCCCGCATATGAAAATTAACAACAGACCGGCGCATACATAACCATAAGGCAGCATTCTCATAATTCCCACTCACTACTTCCGGGAATAAAATAAATATCTCCGCTTTTAGTCTCTTATTCCTTTCCGGATCCGCATATTCTCCATTATCCACCCACAGGCTTATATTCATATCCGTATGCTCCTCCAAACTTTCCTCAGCGGAAGTGCCCAACCACCAAGGCATAGCTTTCTTTTTGGCTTTAATGGCTTTTTCCCTATAATATTTTCGAACGATCTCTATAGAATCCGGAGCATTCCTTAATTGATCATAAGCAACTCCCATCTTACTAAAAATAGTCTGCTCTTTCGTTAATTCCATATTAATCAAATAACGGGGAGAATGGGTAACAGCTATATCGGAGAGACAATCCTCATAAGGACGGCACTTAAACTCCGCCGTCTTACCTCCCAGTTTGCCGAAGAGCATATAGATATTTTCTACATTCTTATCACGTGTAGACTCCACGATGCTACTTCCCGTAGATGTCCAATGGTTCTCTTTTGTAGATTTTACCTCAACCCCATAATATTTCTCCGCGATAATATCTGGAAAATATTGGGCGGAAACCAAGCGTATCTCCTCCACACGGAAAGGAGTTCTACCGCAAAGTTCTTTCATCACGTTCACTACTACATTTTCCAGTTCCTTACTCTTACAATCGCAATACGTACCCGGAATAGCAGCTGCTTTTTCATTCAAGTATGATTCCAGCATAAACATAAAATCCGCAAAAGCCTCATCCGCTTTTTGAAGATTTCTATTACGCACAGTAATAATATTCTCCTCTTCCATATTATCTCTTTTTAAAATACAACGGCCATAAAGTCTGTATGCGATTCGCTATATGATACGCTAATACTGGAGGAACCGCGTTACCGATCACCTTATAAGCGCCTGAGGCACTTAACTCAAAACGTGTACTGTTCTTTTTATGGGAGACAAACGTATAATCCGGCGGAAACGTCTGTATCAAAGCACATTCTCGAGGAGTTAAGCGACGTTCTTGTAAACCGGCGTCTAATTCTTCCGTAATAACGCCCCCATGCTCCCGGGATAAACGACGGTATTCTATATTTCCATGATGCTCGGAACGAATCGTCGGGCCAATATTATCCAGCGCGATCTCCTTTTGACCTTGACAATGAGCTCCCATATATTTCGCCTGTGAATAATACCGCTGGGATGGATCTTCTGTCCTATCCGGTTCCTCCAATCCTACAAATACATCCCGACAAACCACCGGTGGCAATAGTTTCTTATCTTCCACGGTGCAAGCATGTGTCGGACTCGGATAAGGATCGTAAGCTTTGGGTATCTTCTCCTCTTGAAGCGCTCTTAAAGCCTTAACCTTTAACGCGGACTTACGTATCCCGATAAAAATCACACGCTCTCTAGACTCCGGAACCCCATAATTGCCCGCATGTAAAACTTGAGGATCTAAAACAATATATCCATCCCCAGCCGCATGGGCGAAGTCTCTCTGAATAATACTTTTCACGTCTCCCAGATTCACCAGTCCCTTCACGTTCTCCGCGATAAATATCTTGGGTCTCGTAATATCGATCACCTGCTTCATCCAATAGTAAAGTTTACCCCTCGTCTCTTCCGAGGCCTCATCGTCCTCACGCAATTTCCCGGTATGATCCTTATTCGACTCAAATCCCAGACGTTTACCAGAGACACTGAAATCCTGGCAAGGAAAACCTCCCGTGACGACATCTATATTTTTAGGGAAAACTTTTTTCCCCGCTCGATGCTCTTTCACCAAGTCTACGATACTCTTTGTATTATAAACGTTTTTATCATATCCGAATCGATCCATATATTGAAGCCAAGCGGTTTGTGCCTCTTTCAATATATCATTCGCAAAGACCGTTCGAAAACGATTCTTCTGTAAACGAACCCAGTGTTCATCGATAACCTCTTGAACCCAGGTACTTTGAGGAGATATAGACTTACGATGACATATAAAATCCCCCTCGAATCCTAAATCCATGCCCCCACATCCAGAGAACAGGGACAAGACCCGTAGTTCATTTGATGTATCAACCTCCTTTTCACTCATTTTCATATTCGATCCTTACTATAAGATATGCTTAAAGAACCACAAATTTACGAAGAATTTCAATTTTTTTGTTTTCATAGTCAATTGATTTTGATTCGGCATCCACTATTGGATAGTTTGTCAAAGATAGTTCTTAATCACGAGAGAGACAATATCGCAAACAAAAAATGCCTCAATAATTCTTGAGAATCTATATACATTATACAAGCAAAAGCCATGCATAGAATTATCTCTCTACACATGGCTCTTTTCACGTACTCTTTTCTTATAGGCAGTTATTCATCTTTGTTTTGGTTCCAAATAAAACATTATGTGTTTCTATACTTTATTATTCTATCATTTCAAAACAAAAGGAACATATACAGAGAGCATCAAATCCGAAAGATGTCCACGACGGCCATTAGCCGGTCCGTTATTGAAATGCTTCAAGGTATTGAAACAGCCATACTGATAAGAAAGGCCGAACTCACAATGCTTGCTTAAACGATATCCCACCTTCGCCATCACGGACAGGTCAAACACGGCTTGTGGCTGTACATAAAGCGTAGGAGCGATACCGACACCTAAATGGAATTTCTTGGTAAAACGCCAATTCCAACTAGCGGCTACGGAGATAGGCATCACAAACTCATCGAAAACATCAGCTTTCTTAGAAACATATATACCATCCTCTATACTTTCATAATAAGGAAAATACTTCGTCGTTTCCATCTTCTGAAATCCCATCGTAATATCCAAATCATAAAAGAATTTCTGTTCCGGAAGGAATCGAAAGCGATAACCGATCATACTATTTAACTTATAATCGTGCCGATAAGACCAATTTGATTCATCACCCCAAGTAGTTCGTTTCCAACTATCTTGTAAAGGAAATCCAACACCGGCACCTACTAATAAGCCATGCTCAATTTGGGCGAAAGTAGAAGTAGAAACCAATAACAGTAAAAATAAAATTTTTTTCATAAATTATCACCAGTCTTCTTTTAAACTTATTTTTGCAGTCCCTTTATTACTTTCAGGCATTTCATCTGACCAAATTTCCATTCGTCCAGAAAACTCAAATCGAGGAGGAGTTACGATTGTAACTGAGTTTCTTGGATTTTCACCAACATGCCCTAACATACCTCCTTGATCCTTAGCTAAAAGTTTATTATATACATCTGTATGTAAAAGAATTGTTACCCCATTTTTATTCTGATAATTTTTAATTGAAACATTATATACTTCAAAACCACTTCCTGACCCTGAAGCTGTAAGACGTAGTATAATCATTGTACGGTGTTTTTTCCATAAAACTTTCTTTTTTTGACTAAGATAATCAAAGCCCAATGACAAATAATTTTTATTTTCAATAGTTTGTAACTCTATAAATCTTGGAATAGCTCGAACCTTTACATAATCACCACCTGGTATTTGATATTTACTTTCAGCTAGGTTTATATCATTCTTTTCATTTGTAGCTTCATTATTACCATACAATGATATCCCTGATCCGAAATATTCCTCTAAAGCCTTATATACAGGAGCATATGCTACACTATCTCCTATCAAAAACACCCCCCTTCTATTCACAAAAGAACTATATGTAGAACCTTTTAATTTATAATGCGCAATAAAATCTGTAGAATCATAAGGTTCAAACATGAAAACATCATCATATTTTTGTTTGAATTCTTTGATTTGATGAGCAGGCCAAGGTTGGCTAAGATCTTTCTCATAATTGTCTACAATAAGCTCCTGTTCTTGATCTGCTTCTTGCATAAGTTGCCATTGACTTACGAAACCTGCCCCCGAGAAAATATTATTTCTCTCTTCTTCTGACATATCATTCATCTCCCAAAGCATCGCATTAAAGACGGAATCATTCTTGAACTGAATACATTTATCTCCCGCATAATCTACAATTTGGAAATCTGCTTCACCAACAAAAGCCTTTGTTTGTAATCCTGTCGTTTCAGCAACATTAATCAATTCCGCATCATTACTACATGATATCATCAATAAAGTACATGCAGATGCTAAAAGCACTGTCTTTTTGTCCATACTTCTAAAATTTGAATTATTTATAAATTAAAAAAACCTTCTGCGTAGTTTTCTGAATCTGATATATAAAGTCCATAAGATCCAGAAGTACATTCATCTAATGAGATAATACTAGAAGAAACATCTTGTGTATCCACTATCTCCTCATAAACGATATTTCCATTCGCATCCACAACAGATACTCGTACCTCTCCTATATATTCTAAAAACTCCAAAGACAAAACTTTTGAAGTTTCATCTATGTCTGCTTTTATAGGTACATCCAAATTTACAGATCGCTGTTTTTTCTTAAGATGACCATGTAAAGGCACATGACCTGCAAAAGATGGAATACAAATTGAAAAAATAAACAACACTGTTAGTAGCCATTTTACATTTTTCATAATCTCTCTTTTTTTGTTATGTTTCGGTTGCAAATCTAGAGATTATATATGATCTAAAGGGGTTAAATTATGTAATCCACATAGACAAAGAAAAAAACGTAAACACTTGACAATCAAATACTATAAAAACAAATACATAGACAAACAATCGTAGAGCCCCTTAAATGAAGGTTTATTACATACTAAATATTAACAAGAGATTCATACAATCCTTGTTTACCTTCCCAATTTAATTTCTTTCGTACTCGCAAACGTGTACGATCGACGGAAGTAGGAATAATATTTAAAAGGATAGATATAGCTGTTGAATCAAGTTTAAATAATGTAAGGAAACAAAGATGCATCTCCGATGGTGACAAGCCTGCATCCTTCAGTACCTTTATAACACTAGGGTAAACTTCCATCATCAAAACTTCAATATCAATCCACATTTTTTCGGAAACGGGTGCTTCAGAATGATTAGGCTGCACAGTTTGAGATATTTTCTTTATTTTTTTAGCTAAATTACTATTGAGAATTTTAGATTCTCTTAATTCGAATAATCGAGATCTCAAGCTATCTACCTCTTTCTGTACATTTTCATATTCCACTTGCATTTTCACCGAAGAATACTGAGTATTTTGCAATTGGATTAGTTCATCACTCTTTCTCCGAAGTTCTGCATATAATTGATATATGCTTTGATTCAAAGTATTAATTTTTTCTTGTTGTTTTAAAAGTGAACGATTCTTTCTTCTTATCGTAGCTAAATAGACAATAATGAGTAAAGCACATAAAAATAACAATATCAATATAAAAGTATAATTCCTTTGCCCCTTTAATAGTAATCTTATATTTTCATTATGCAATTTCAAATGTTCATATTTTTGTTCTGTATCATATATATCGACAGATTTACTTATATTCATAAGGGAATCCTCTGCTGCTACATATTCTTCATAAAAAGACAAAGCTCTTTTATAATCATCTCTTTCTTTATTTATTTTATAATAATGATAAGCAATAGTAGCCGGTACAAAATCATTATCTATGGATACACTATTAGCCTTTTGAAGATAATTTTCCGCTTGTTCTAAATTTCCACGCTTTTGCTCAAGATCTGATAAGGTCAAATAATCCGAAGCAGTATCACTCGAATCCTCTTTTATGCTCTTCAATAAATATTTTTCAGCTAAATCATATTTTTCCAAAACATTAAATATATTACCTAGACCATTGTATACATAATTTCTAACCTCATCTACTCTCAAGGAATCTATTATCACTTCTGCTCGCTTCAATATAGTTAAAGCTAAATAATTAGAATCAACATCCATATAACTCCTTCCCTCATTCACAAACGAACGCACATAGCTTTTCATATTACCGGCCAATCGAAAATACCGTCCGCTCTCCTTATATTTTTTTGCAGCTAACACATAACGATCATCCAGTTCATACAAATCCCCCATATAACTACAAATATACCCGGCACGATTATAGTTCTTAATCGCCAACGCTACCTCCAGCGCATCGGAGTAAGCCCTCATTGCCTTCTCGTACTCCTTATCCTCCACATACGAACGCCCCAGATAAAGGCCGATCTCAGCCTCCTCTTCCCGCATCTTTTTCTTTTGATAGTATTTCAAGGCGATCTCAAGCTGGTTCGTATAAGGCATTTCGTCCTCTATTTTATCGGCGGCACGTGCGTACAACATACACCAACGGGCTATCAGACGGGGACTCATCTCTTCCGGGAGCGGAATGGAATCCAATGTAGTGATTACGCTATCCGGATAGGCATCAAACAGGCGTTCCGCCTGATTGATCAAACGGATTTCCTCAGATTCATTTTGGCATCCTACCACAAGGAAAGTCAAGGAAGTTAATAGTATATATATAAATGACTTCATCCTTTATTATAGATAAGCAAAATTAAATATTTTTAATTCATAAACAAACGATAGAACAACAAAATAACAAATACAAGAAGAAAAAACACACAATAAGTCCATGCAAAGGTATCAAGTTATATATACATGAATATCAGTGATATAAAAACATCATCATGTTTTCCGGAAAACACGTACATGTTTTTCCGAAAAGTCGTACGTGTTTTTCATAAATCACGTACGTGTTTTTCCCGGAAATCTTATAAGGAAAATAAGAACACATAAAAAATAGACAATAAGCCGGATCAGCAATAACTCATTGTACAACTTACAAATGCAACCAATCATTAATATCCAACTAGCTTATTGCTTATCTCAATTATTTTACAAACCTTTGCGAACATAATATTAAACTAAAATCTTTACTATGGAATTACAAACGATACAAAACAAGATTCACGAGATCAGAGGGCAAAAAGTCATGCTGGATTTTGATCTGGCGGAAATGTATGGAACAGAAACCGCCCAACTGAAACGTGCGGTCAGACGAAACATAGAACGCTTTCCTGATGATTTTATGTTCACATTAACAATTCAAGAATTTAACAACTTGAAAAACAATATGGTATGCCAAATTGGCATCTCAAAGAAAGGAGGTAACCAATATGCTCCATTCGCTTTCACGGAGCAAGGTATAGCAATGCTTTCTTCTGTACTCAGATCCGATACAGCCATTAAAGTCAATATCTCTATCATGCGTGCTTTCGTCGGCATACGACAAATAATAAGTTCTTCCTCCCCTTTGCTTGAACTCCAACAAGAAGTAAAGGAACTCAAAGCGTATATCGAAGAAGCATTTGCCGATTACAACGACATCAACGAAGATACCCGTACGCAACTTGAGCTAATCAATCTGTCACTCGCTGAGTTACAAGCGAAAAGAACCGAGAATCAATCTCGCCCCCGGATTGGTTACGTGAAATAAACAGTTCATGTAAATAACTCATATAAAATAAATAAATTCACTAACTTTGTGGCCTTAAATAGAAAACGATACAAAAACGATAAACGATCATGGAGTACAATTTCAGAGAGATTGAGAAGAAGTGGCACGACTACTGGATTGCCGAAAAGGTTTATAAAGTCGAAAAAGACACGAATAAGCCTAAATACTATGTATTGGACATGTTCCCCTATCCTTCCGGTGCGGGATTACACGTTGGCCACCCGCTCGGTTATATAGCTTCTGATATTTATTCGCGTTTCAAACGTTTGCAAGGTTTCAACGTATTGCACCCGATGGGTTACGACGCTTACGGACTACCCGCCGAGCAATACGCCATCCAAACCGGACAACATCCGGAGATCACGACAAAGAATAATATAGCCCGTTATCGGGAGCAATTGGAAAAGATCGGTTTCTGCTACGATTGGAGCCGTGAGATCCGTACCTGTGATCCCGAATATTACAAATGGACGCAATGGGCCTTCATCCGGATGTTCAACAGCTACTACTGCAACGACGAGAAGCAAGCCCGCCCGATCAGCGAGTTGATACAAGCCTTCGAGACAAGTGGTACGGAAGGTCTGAACGTAGCTTGCGGAGAGGAACTTAGTTTCACCGCCGAGGAATGGAAAGCCAAGAGCGATAAAGAAAAACAAGAGATATTACTCAACTACCGGATCGCTTATCGTGGCGAGACCATGGTAAACTGGTGTGCCGCCTTGGGTACCGTATTAGCGAATGATGAGGTCGTGAACGGTGTTTCCGAGCGTGGAGGCTATCCGGTAGAACAAAAGATCATGCGCCAATGGTGCTTACGTGTATCCGCTTACGCGCAACGCCTGTTGGACGGATTGGATACGATCGACTGGACGGATTCCTTGAAAGAGACCCAAAAGAACTGGATCGGACGCAGCGAAGGTGCCGAGGTTCGCTTCAAGGTAAAAGACAGCGACAGGGAATTCACGATCTTTACGACCCGTGCCGATACGATGTTTGGTGTTACCTTCATGGTATTAGCTCCGGAAAGCGAATTGGTTCAACAATTAACTACGGCAGACCAAAAAGCAGAAGTAGACGCTTACCTAGATCGTACCAAGAAACGTACCGAGCGCGAGCGCATCGCCGACCGTCAGGTAACCGGTGTATTCAGTGGTTCCTATGCTATTAACCCGTTTACGGGCGAGGCAGTTCCCATCTGGATCAGCGACTATGTATTGGCCGGCTACGGTACGGGAGCGATCATGGCGGTTCCGGCGCACGATAGTCGCGACTACGCTTTCGCGAAGCATTTCGGACTGGAAATCCGCCCCTTGGTGGAAGGTTGCGACGTAAGCGAGGAAAGTTTCGATGCCAAGGAAGGTATCGTATGCAATTCTCCGAGAGCCGGCGTTACTCCTTATTGCGATCTTTCCTTGAACGGACTGACGATCAAGGAAGCGATAGCCGCTACCAAGAAATACGTAAAAGATCACGATCTGGGACGTGTGAAGATAAACTACCGCTTGCGCGACGCTATTTTCAGCCGCCAGCGTTATTGGGGCGAACCGTTCCCGGTATATTACGACGCCGATGGCATGCCTCAGATGTTGCCGGAAGAATGTCTGCCCCTGTTGCTGCCGGAAGTAGATAAATTCTTGCCTACCGAGACGGGCGAGCCTCCATTAGGACACGCCGTTAAATGGGCTTGGGACACGGTAAACCAAAAAGTCACCGAGGTATCGAAGATCGATAACCAGACGATCTTCCCGCTAGAGCTTTGTACGATGCCGGGCTTCGCCGGTTCTTCCGCTTATTATTTGCGCTATATGGACCCGCGTAATGATAAAGCCTTGGTAGCTAAAGACGTGGATGAATATTGGAGAAACGTGGATTTATATATCGGTGGTACGGAACACGCTACCGGCCACTTGATTTACAGCCGTTTCTGGAATAAGTTCTTGTTCGACTTGGGTATCGTTTGCGAGGAAGAGCCGTTCAAGAAATTGATCAACCAAGGTATGATCCAAGGACGCTCGAACTTCGTGTACCGCATCAACGGAACCAATAAATTCGTTTCCTTGAACTTGAAAGACCAATACGAGGTCACCCCTATCCATGTAGACGTAAATATCGTATCTAACGATCTGTTGGATATAGAGGCTTTCAAGAACTGGCGTCCGGAATACAACGACGCGGAGTTCGTATTGGAAGATGGTAAATATATCTGCGGATGGGCGGTCGAGAAGATGTCCAAATCCATGTTCAACGTAGTGAACCCGGATATGATCGTTGAGAAATATGGTGCCGATACCCTACGTTTGTACGAGATGTTCCTAGGCCCGTTGGAGCAATCCAAGCCTTGGGATACGAACGGTATCGATGGCGTACACCGTTTCTTAAAGAAGCTTTGGGGCTTGTTCTTCGGCAATACGGATACCCTGCAAGTTACCGATGCCGAGCCTACGGCCGACGAATTGAAATCCTTGCATAAGCTGATCAAGAAAGTAACGTTCGACATCGAGCATTTCTCATACAACACGTCCATTAGCGCCTTCATGATTTGCGTGAACGAGTTAACGAGCTTAAAATGCAGCAAGCGCGCCATCTTGGAGCCGCTGATCACCTTATTGGCTCCGTTCGCTCCCCACATCACGGAAGAGCTATGGCATCAATTAGGACATGATACGACCATCTGCGATGCCCAGTGGCCGGAACATAACGAAGAGTATCTGGTAGAAAAATCAGTTACCTACGTCATCTCATTCAATGGTAAAGCCCGTTTCAACCTCGAACTTCCGGCAGATATCTCCCGTGAAGACGCTGAGAAGGCGGCCTTGAGCCATGAGAACTCAGCGAAGTGGATGGAAGGCAAGGCCGTTAAGAAAGTTATTGTCGTTCCCGGCAAAATCGTTAATATCGTAGTGGGATGAACTTAAAACTCACAAAAATCTATTTTTCCGTACAGGATTATCTAATGATCCTGTTCGGAACTTTATTATACGGATTCGGATTCAACGCCTTTATCCTTTCCAACGAGATCGTGACAGGTGGGGTAAGTGGTATCTGTGCGTTGATCTTCTTTGCCTCCAATGGATTGATCCCGGTATCCGTATCTTATTTTGTCATCAACGTAGCCTTGTTGGTGGTAGCCTTAAAGATCCTTGGTCTAAAATTCTTGATAAAAACTATTTTCGGAGTTTTCTCACTCTCGGCTTCTCTCTCTCTCTTCGAGTGGCTGCTGAAAGGACAACCTATACTGCACGACCAGCCGTTTATGGCTATCATAATCGGAGCGTTTATGTGTGGTGCCGGACTAGGATTGGTATTCTCGGCGAACGGTAGTACCGGAGGTACGGATATTATCGGTGCGGTAATCAATAAATATAAGAATATATCGATCGGACGTATCCTTCTGTTTTGCGATTTCTTCATCATCAGTTCCTCTTTCTTCCTGTTCCATAACGTGGACAAGATCGTTTTCGGTTTCGTGGAGATGGTCATAAGCAATTACGTTCTCGACATGGTATTGAACGGTAACCGCCAATCCGTACAATTCCTCATCTTCTCCCAGAAGTACGACGAGATAGCGGATCGCATCATCCATGACTTAGGCCGTGGCTGTACGATACTGGACGGCGAGGGCGGTTATTCCCGCAAACCCGTCAAGGTAGTCGTACTACTCGCCAAGAAATCCGAATCCGTCTCCATCTTCCGGATCGTGAAACGGATAGACCACCAAGCGTTCATCTCCCAAAGCATTGTCCGAGGGGTATATGGTGAGGGGTTCGATCAGATAAAGACTTAAAAAAGAATATACAAACAATTTAAAGCATTTCCATACGTTATATATCTACCGTATAGAAATGCTTTCTTATTTAATAGATTACGAAATATGAAACTTGTATTCGCGACAAATAATCAACACAAACTGGACGAGGTCCGCAAGATAACCGCCGGATACGCGGAAATCATAAGTTTATCCGATATAGATTGCCATGACGATATCCCCGAGACGGCAGATACCTTAGAGGGAAATGCTTTGCTAAAAGCCCGCTATATCAAGGAGAAATTCGGATATGATTGTTTCGCTGACGACACGGGATTAGAAGTCGAGGTATTGAATAATGCTCCGGGAGTCTATTCGGCTCGTTACGCAGGAACAGGGCACGACTCGGAAGCTAATATGAACAAGCTGTTGTCCGAAATGAATCATAAAGAAAACAGAAAAGCACGTTTCCGCACGGTCATAGCTCTAATCCTTGACGGAAAAGAATATACCTTCGATGGTATCGTGAATGGCTCTATCACTACCGAAAAATGCGGAGATAGCGGATTTGGATACGATCCTATATTCATGCCTGATACCTATACACAAACTTTCGCCGAGATGGGTAACGATACAAAAAACCAGATCAGCCATCGTGCGAAAGCCGTCATGAAGTTAACATCATTTTTATCTGATTACAATTGTTAATATGAGACATATACTTACTATCATTCTATTTTCATTCTTTTCATTCACTGTATTAGCCGCGAATTTTAATACAACCGGATGGAAAACGTATCTTTCTTACAATAACACAAACAGCGTAGAGGAATCGAACGACCAAGTATTTGTGGTAGCGGAAGGATCTCTTTATACGTATGGAAAAGATGATAATAGTATTAAGCAATATTATAAAGGAAACGGATTAAATGATAATACGATTTCTTTGATCCGCTATAATAAACAAACAAAATCACTCCTTATTATCTATGATAATTCAAATATAGATATACTTGAGGGAGGAGTGGCGACAAATCTACCTTATCTGTCGACCAGTACGTCCATAAGAGACAAACAAATCAATTCAGTATTGGTACATGATGAATATGCCTATTTATCGACAGCATTTGGTATCGTCGTGGTCAATATGGCCAAAAAGGAAATAAAGGATACCTACAAGCTTTCCTTAAATATAACATCGTGTGCCATACAGAATGGCAATATATATGCCTCTACAACCAATAAGGCAGAAGTATCTTCGGGGATTATATACGCCTCATTAAAAGAGAACCTACTGGATAAGGCAAACTGGAAGCCCTATGGATTATCAAACCTTTCCGATAGTCATACGATCTCAGCTATCGCTTCATTCAAGAATACCTTGTTCTACTTGGTCAGTCAGCAAGGTATCTTCTATGAAAACAATGGAGAGCTTTCCCGAATAATAAATAGCTCAACCCTAAAATACATGAAAGTAATAGGCGAAAAATTAGCATGTATAGATAACTCAAGGGTTTTCATCGTATCCGATACGCAAAAGTTTGACCAAATAAACTTAAGTATCAATGATATCAGTACCTATCAAACAGACAAATATTGGATAGCGGAAGGAAGCAAAGGGCTACGTTCCATCCAACGGAAAGGCTCAAATAGTTTTGAGGCTCTTAATGAACCTATCATTTTAGACGGACCTTACAGCAATAGCGCATTCGATATTGTTTGTAAAAATGATAAAGTATATATGATCATAGGAGGTAAAGACCTCCTAAATGGTAAGCGCTTCGACAAAGGAGGTTATATTCTTACATACGATTATGACAAATGGTCTTTTATCGATCCTAAAGAAGCCCAAAAGAAACTCAATTTACCAAGAAATCCACGAGACTATACAAGTATAGCCGTAACGACCGACGATTCTAATGACGAGATCGTATACGCCTCTTCCATGGGTGATGGCGTTATCCAATATAAGAATGGAACTCCCGTCCAGTCATACAATGAAAAGAATGCCTTTAAAGAAACCGCGGGAGGCTATGGGTCCGGTTATTGTTATATAGATGGACTGGCCTTTGATAAAAATGGAAATTTGTGGATGACAAGCTCAGAGGTTAACCATGCGGTACTTGTTCTTGACAAAGCAGGAGCATGGCATCGTTTGGATATCGAGCAACTTAGAGGAGTTTATACAATAAACGATATACTCATAACCTCCACGAACGACAAATGGATTTATGTGCCTCGTAACACCCCTAAACTTGTAATGATACCGAATAGCGAGTCTTTAGACGAAGTTTCCTCGTATGAGTTTACTACACTTATTGATACCGACGGAAAAGAATTGACTCCTAGTAATTATACATGCGTAGCCGAGGATAAGGATGGATATATCTGGGTTGGTACGAATCGGGGGGCCGTATATTTCACTAAACCTAGGATCTCTTCCGCTGAGGATAAAGCCGCTACACGTTGTACAAGGGTAAAATATACCAATGAGGAAACTGGCAATCTCGCTTATTTCTTAGATAACGTTGTCGTCACGACCCTAAAAGTAGACGCAGGTAATCGAAAATGGATTGGAACCAAAGGAAATGGCGTCTATGTTCTAGATAATGATAATGAGACAATCGTTTATCAATTTAATACGACCAATAGCCCGCTCCTTTCCGATAACATATACGATATAGAGATAAACGATAAGACCGGTGAGGTTTTTATCGGTACCGATAAAGGACTAAATTCCTATCAAGGAGAAGCTTCGGAGGGTAAATCTGATTACTCGGAGATCTATGCATATCCTAATCCGGTACGTCCCGAACATACGGATAAAGTAACGATTGTAGGATTAATGGATAATTCGAATGTAAAAATCACGGATTTAAACGGAAATATTATTTATCAAACTAAATCCTTGGGGGGGCAAGCTATCTGGAATTGCCGGAGCGCAAACGGATCACGTGTAGCAACAGGCGTATATCTTGTACTAGCTTCCACAGAGGAAGCCTCAGAGAGCGTTGTAACAAAAATCATTGTAGTCAAATAGAACAATGAATCAATCAGAGAAAGTTTTACTCAACTCCAGATTAATAAATCAAGTAAAAGAAGCGAATAATTTTGATTTTATTCGCTTCTTTCTTGCGTATTCTGTCATGTTCAACCATTTCAGCACACTGACAGAGACAGATCCTTTTTGGTTTGTTAGCGGAGGATTTCGAGTGAAAGGTTTCTTTATTATTAGTGGATTTCTTGTTATGTTTAGCTTCTTACGTACGCCTAATACCCGGATTTTTTTCCGTAAACGTATTCAACGTATTATGCCCGCCTACAGCTTGACTATTTTATTATGTGCCTTAATCGGATTATTCCTTACCTCTTTATCCTGCAGGGAATACCTCACCTCTTCTAGCTTATATACCTATCTTATCTGTAATTTACTTACATTTAACTTTTTATCGCCGGATTTACCCGGCGTATTCGATACCAATCCTTTACAAGCGATGAATGGGTCTTTATGGACTATCAAGGTTGAATTCATGCTATATATCACCATACCCATTATCTATTGGTTACTGAAAAGATACAATAAATTGGTATGCCTACTTCTTATTTATATCTTATCTTTCATCTACTCGACAACGTGTAATTATTTAGATGATATGACACACAACCCTATTTATGAATTCATGAAAAGACAATTCCCCGGACAAATGATGTACTTTTGTTCCGGTATTATCATACTTGCCTATTTCCCTGTTTTTCGAAAATATATGAGATATTTGTTCCCTGTCAGCCTATTTCTTTTATTGGGTAGAGAGTATCTGCTGCTGAGTATTTTCGAGCCTATCGCTCTAGCCTCTATCATTATCACGGTAGCTTACGGATTCAAGTGGTTACATGTATTCAATCGGATGGGAAATTTCTCGTATGGTATCTTCTTGATTCATTTCCCGATCATCCAGATATTCATTCATTACGGACTTGATCAATATAGCTTTATATTGACATTGGCTCTTACCACTATCCTTAGCACCGGATTAGGTATGTTATCCTGGAAATACATAGAGAAACCTTGTTTATATCATCCTAAAAAGAAAAACCAGATGAACGCAATGCTCGGATGATCGGATCTGTTATCTTCTCCGCTCCTTTCGCAGCGATTAATGCCAAGAACCAAATTCCACCATCCGTAAAAGAGGGAAACAACTACGACTGCAGAATTTATTTGCAATCGTAGTTGTTTCCCGAAGACAAACCAATATAGTAAAGATACAATATCAATGCTTTATACCCTCAAACATCTCCGAGCGATCTTCTTTCGCTTGGGTGGATTTAGCCTTGAAACTATTAAATGTCCAACTCAACGTCAACGTGATTTGTGGATATTTGGGTTTGATACGTGTCAGGGAGCGTAAATCTGCCGTTTGGATATCGCTGATATATTTGGCAGAACGGAACATATCCCGGAAAGCTAAGGTAGCGGTTAGTTTCCGGTTACATAGTTGCTGGCGAACGGCTACGTTCGCGTACCAATAAGCGTCCGTACGGCCCTGCGTCGTTACGGAAGGGCCTACAAAACTACCATCCAATTGGATACGGGTGTATTTCCCCAGATTAAACAGGTTATTCCATAGGATATCATAATTGGTGCTTGAGGTCGTATTTCCACCGGCGGCCTGTTCGTTCTTCACCTTATAGTGATAAACGTTTCCGTTGACCGTGGTATTCCACCAACGTACCGGATGCAGGCTGACGCTTAGCTCGATACCTGTTGAATAATCATGTCCTACGTTTGACATCGAGTCTAAGGTTACACCAGCTGAATAGGGAACACGCAACCGCTCGATCTTATCCTTCCGATACCGATGAAAGGCGGTGGCGGATACCGTATTTTCCCCGAAACTCTTCCGGTAGTTCAATTCAAAGGAGTTGATGTACTCCGGACGTATATCCGGATTACCGATCTCGGCCGTATAAAAGTCGCGATACGTAATATAAGGCTCCATATAGAAAAGCTGCGGACGTGTGGTACGACGGGAATAGGAAGCCAACAAGCGATGCTCATTCGGGAACGTATAGCCCAAATGCACCGATGGGAAAAACTCAAAACGATTCTTCGTACGATCCGCTCCCTCCACGGAACTTCGCAAGACCGTATGCGTATGCTCTCCCCGAACGCCGGCTTGCGCCTCTAAATTCTTCCACGTATGGGAAAGAATCGTATAGATAGAATTCACCCCTTCTTGAAAATAAAACGTGTTGTAGATATCGTCACGCCAAAAGAACGTTTGTCCCTTGGGGTCCCACCATTCCATATTGTAATCGCCGTCTTCCAGATAAGAATAATATTGGTAACCCGCCTCTAGCTTACCTCCTTTCCCGAAAGGCAAGGCGTAATCCAGATTGATACGCATCGTTTCCCGATGCTCGGCCTCATAAGCACGGTGCCCCTGTTGGCGTTGTCCTTCCAAGGACATCAAGTCGTTAAAGAAATATTCCAAGGCATGACCGCCATATTTGTAATAGGCGCTACCGGAAAGCTCGTGTCCCTTATCGTTGAACTTATGCTGTACCGCCAGACTTCCCAAACCTATATTCTCATCATTATCATAATCATCTATGCTTCGATAATCTTCCGTCACCAGAGAGCCGCCCGCTACCGAACGGGTTTCCTTATAGTTCATTTCTCCCTTACGCTTATTTCCGCCATAGCCGCCCTCCAGATCCAATGCGATGGTTGTCTTGGGAAGATTCAGGCTCCAACCGCCTTTCAGCGTATAATGGTAACTGTCTCCCGTACGAGGCCCGACGGAATGCGAGGTTGTTGTTTGATCGCCAACCACCGTCTTCTTCTCTTGGTCGAAATCACTCTTACGCATACGATCCGTCCACTGTCCGCCGATGTACCAACGGGAACGCTGATGTTGCTGTGCCAACAAGAAATCAACATGGCGGGAAAGCCACGTACTTCCCGAGAGATTCACCATCCCGCTCAATCCTCGCTGGGAATGCTTCTTCGTGATAATATTAATGATACCCACGTCGCCTTCCGTATCATGCTTGGCGGAAGGTGTCGTGATAATCTCTATATTCTCTATATGCCCGGCCGGGACTTGCTCCAAAGCCTGTGTACCCGAGAAGACACTCGGCTTACCATCTATGTAAACCAAAAAGCCGCTGCTTCCACGAAAAGTAACATCGCCTTCCGCGTCTACCCGTATGGAAGGCGTATTCTCTAATATATCCACGGCGGAACCGCCTCCTCCCATCATATTGGAAGAGGCCTCGACCACTTTCTTATCCAACTTATAAACCAATTGGCGTTTCTCGGCCACTACCTCCACTTCGGCGATACCTACCTCCAAAGGACTCATCATCAACTTACCTAAATCCACCGGAGACGAGGCATCCAAGATGATATCATTCTTTGTAAACACATCATATCCCATCAGACGGACCATGACCACATAATTACCCGGAGCCACCTTAGTAAACGAGAAACGTCCTTGATCGTCCGGAAAAGTCTGTTGCAAAGGTTTTTCACTTCCCATCGTAAACAGAAAGATATCCGCATAATTAATCACTTGATTCGTAGAGGCATCTATTAACTGCCCCTTAATACGGGCATCCGGAGAAGAAGCCCACGAGAGCGCGCAAATCACCCATAATAAGGCCAACATTAGTCCTATCTTTTTCATGATATTGAGAATTACAATTAGATTTCTACGCAAAAGTAACTAAATTCAGAATGTTACGGTAATTAATAGCGATCATTCTCGATATATTCTTTCCCGGGATCGTCCGAGTTCGAGTAGCGAAGCAAATGGTTTCTTCCTAGGGAAACAAAAGTTTCTATATGGGAAAACAGAAGTTTCTTCAGTACAAAACTTTAGTTTTCTTCTATGAAAACAAATGTTTTCTATGTGTAAAACTTTTGTTTTATACCATAAAAAACCATAAATACTTATATATTAATATTTTATCTATATAAAGAAAGGAAGAAAAACGGACTGATTATATACGTAGAGTGTAGAAAATTCCTTTGACGGCATGGCAAAGACACTTACTAAAAGCGGGAAATGATGGTAGATAAAGACTTACTATTGTAGATGTTTTCCTATCTACAACAATAGGATAAATATTTTAAATTCAAATGATTATAAGGATAGTTGTAGATATTGTAGATAATTTTGATTATTTACATATAATAGACCGGGCTTAGCTTTTATATCACTCAAGTCCGGCCTATCGGTTGAGACCTATCCCGCATTTGTTTGGATCAGAGTCCCAGCTTCTCAGAGATCTCCAACATCTTCTTGATCGGTTTGATCGCCTTCTTCTGTACCTCCTCGTCCACGAATATCTCCGGCATCTCGAACTTCAAGCAATTATATAGCTTCTCCATCGTGTTCAAGCGCATGAAATTACATTCGTTGCAAGCGCAAGTACTGTCGTTCGGAGGAGCCGGGATGAATTCCTTATCCGGACTCTGCTTGCGCATCTCGTGAATAACGCCACTTTCCGTCGCTACAATGAATTGTTTCGCGTCGGACTTAATGGTATGCTTCAGCAAAGCCGCGGTCGATCCTACGAAGTCTGAGACCTGTATAACCGGCTGCTTGCATTCCGGATGGGTGATCACTTCCGCGTTCGGGTACTGTTTCTTCAAAGATAAGATCTTCTCCAATGAGAATTGCTCATGCACGTGGCAAGCGCCATCCCAAAGCAACATATTACGTCCCGTGATGCTATTGATATAATTACCTAAGTTACGATCCGGACCGAAAATCATCGGTGTACCTTCCGGGAAGCTCTCCACGATCTGGCGGGCGTTCGTGGAAGTAACCACCACATCCGTGACCGCTTTCACGGCGGCGGGCGTATTTACGTAAGAGATTTCCCTATGGTCGTATTCACGTAAGAGATTACCGTATGACCGGGATGTTGCTTGACGAACTCGGCAAACTCCGGAGCCGGACAACTATCCGCCAAGGAGCAACCGGCATTCAAGTCCGGTACCAGCACTTTCTTATCCGGACAGAGGATCTTCGCCGTCTCTCCCATAAAGTGAACCCCACAAAGCACGATGATATCCGCCTTCGTCTTAGCCGCCCATTGTGCCAAGGCCAGACTGTCTCCCACATAGTCCGCTATATCTTGTATATCGCCTGTTTGATAGTAATGCGCCAAAATAATCGCATTCTTCTCTTTACGTAACTTGTCGATCGCTTCCTTAAGGTCTAAATCCTTAGGAACGGGCGCATCCATGTACCCGATTGATTGGTTTGTCAACATAGCCTTATATATTAATGATTCCTGTTTCTACTGCTCCCAATAGGCTTTTCACTATATATAAACAATATTATCCACAGAAAGTATTACTGATAATCTTCATCTTATCTAGTTTATCAACCTATTGTTCACAAAGCACAAAGGTATAAACTTTCTTCATTTATAGAAATAACAAGAAAGATTCTTATCTTTGCTGTCGATGGATGAGCTGTCGTGAACCATCAAGAGTTATCCACAATCATTATATTATATTCTTATTAATCTTTAATTTTAAAAATAAATATGATGAATATGATAGGCTGTTGAAATGGTTAATACATTTTTGTTACAATCTTTGGTTATTGACTTATTAAAGTCTGTGAACGGTTTATCAAAAGGATACCAACAGCATGGATGTCTATCTATAGATTGTAATTCTTATAGTTATAGACTTTATGAATATTTAGCTGTTTATTGTTGATAACCTTGATTGTGAAAAAATAGATCCTCCAGCAAGGCTGTCAATAGGTGTATAAGGGCTGTTGATAGTGCGTAGTAAATAAGTGGCTTATTCATTTGCTAATTTGAGAAAGGGGGGTGTATGGACAAGTATTTGAATAAAGCAAGAAATATTTTTCATTTTATGTCCACTACTTATTAATAGCTTTTCAACGGCATATCCACGGATATTCGCTACTTTCGCGGTCAAAGATATTTGTTATGCGAAAATTAAAAGTAACCGAATTGAACCGCCTGACTCCCGAGGCTTTTAAGGAAAGTAAGAAGATACCTTTAATCGTTGTTTTAGACCATGTTAGAAGTCTAAACAACGTGGGTTCCGTGTTTCGTACCTCCGATGCTTTCCGGGTAGAGGCTATTTATCTTTGTGGTATTACGGCTTGCCCTCCGAATGCGGAGATCCATAAGACCGCTTTAGGAGCGGAAGAAACCGTAGATTGGGAATATTTCAAGGATACCCCGGAGGCTGTTGATAAACTGCGCCAAGAGGGGTATACGGTATGTGCCGTGGAGCAAGCGGAAGGTAGTGTCATGTTAGATAACTTGCAGTTAGACAAGACAAAGAAATACGCTATCGTCATGGGTAACGAGGTAAAAGGCGTTCAACAAAATGTGGTTGATAACTGTGATATATGTATTGAAATACCTCAATACGGTACAAAGCATTCCTTGAACGTATCGGTTACTACCGGTATCGTGATCTGGGATTTCTTCAAGCAACTATCAGATTAAACCATTCTCAACCAATACGACGACCCGTTCGGTCATGGCATCTTTACCTTTCGGGTCGTATTCCGATTTCAGACTGGCTCCGAACATTCCGGCGAAGAAATTCCAAAAGCCCGCACGGAAACTTCCCAGATAGGCTTTCAATAAATTGTAACTGGATTGATTACATTCCCTATCGATCAGTTTGATAAGTAGCTTGCCTTGCGAGAAGGATAATTTTTTTAGTTCCGGTTTATATTGGGCGAACAACTCTTTCTCCATCCGTTTCAAGTGGGCTTGGCGGGCCTTGTCATTCGGTAAGGTTTCCATGTATTCGTAGGTCTCTATCAACGTATCATACACCATCTTGGCATAGGGCAAAGTACGCTTTACGTCTCGTACCAACTTATTGTACTTCGCTTGTTCACGCTTATTCTTAAACTTAACTTGAGGATATATGAAAACTTCCCGAAGGTTGACGACAGCCATTGTATCACCTTCATACAGTTGAGCTTTCTGATAACCTTCCGGAACAATATTTGTCTTTACCGCCTGCGCCATCCCTTTAAAGCTACAGAGAACAAGTAGAGCCAAAACACAATATATCCCTTTTCGTATCATATACCGCGAAAATATAAATACTGCGTGACTCTCAGCATCATTTATCTGTTAATAACTTGCTAAATGAATATAAAACATTACATTTGCGCAATTGACAACAACTTAAGAATATATTAACTATGAAGAAAGAAGAAATTACCGCCCTATTCGGAAAATTCGAATCCATTTCATGTGAGGTAGAAGGCATAGAATGCTGGAGTGCCAGAGAGTTACAACCCCTATTAGGATATGCCAAATGGGATAACTTTATCAATAATGTAGTGGTGAAAGCCAAAGAAGCGTGCCGGAATGCGGGAGAAAATATAGAGGATCACTTTCCCGATGTCGGGAAAGTGATTATTGTGGGGCATGGTGCTGAGCAACAAATAAATGACATCTTATTAACACGCTACGCATGCTATTTAATCGCACAAAATGGTGATAGCCGTAAACCACAAGTCGCTTTCGCACAGACTTATTTTGCGGTACAAACCCGTAAGGCCGAGGTGATTGAACAACGCCTATTGGATTGTGAACGCTTAAAGGCCAGAGAAAAATTAAGTCAGACTGAAAAACAATTATCCGGAATCTTATACGAAAGAGGCATTGATAATAAAGGATTCGCGATTATTCGTTCTAAGGGAGATCAAGCTTTATTCAATTTAAGTACACAGATGTTGAAAAAGAGAATGAACGTCCCCACGAATAGACCTATCGCTGATTTTTTACCGACTATAAGTATAAAAGCTAAAGACCTAGCGGCTGAAATGACAAACGTAAATGTGCAAACGAAGGATCTATATGGACAATCTCCTATTGAAAAAGAACATATTGATAACAATACTGCTGTACGTGATATGTTATTGCAAAGGGGGATTAAGCCTGAACAACTTTCTCCTAATGAGGATATTAAAAAGGTACAGCGTAGGATAAATAAGGATAATAAGAAAAACTTGAAGAATAAGTAGAAACCATACAAAATCTTAACTATGAAATATCTATTGCTATCCCTGTTTACGGGGATATTTTCATTGTATGTACATGGTGTTGATAACTTACGTTTACCGGATGTTCGTAGCGTGGGAATGGGAGGGAATATGGCGACGCAATCTATTTTATTCAATCCGGCCCTTATTGTCGATAAAGAGAAAAAATCTATTCACTTAGAATACTTTAATCGGTACATGTTGAAAGAACTGGGTACGATGTCCGGTAGTTTTTATTATCCGAATCAACTATTATCCGCAGGTGTTGATATCTCTGTTTTCGGGTTTGATAAGTACAGGGAGATGATGGTTCGTGTGCTAGGAGGAAAACGCTTGGGGGATCAATGGGCGTTAGGGCTTGGAGTTCACTATAGTTTCTTGCAAACTGATCTATTGGAAAATATAAGATCCAGACTGTCAACAGATCTTGGAATCACTTTCTCTCCTATTGATAAGTTGTTAATAGGAATGTTAATAATGAATTTTCCTTCTGTTTCTATAGGAGATAAAGATATTGAAATAGAAGATTTTAATTATTATTTAATTCAAATAAGTTTTCAATGGGAGATTATAAACAGTCTGTTAATTACAGGAAGTGTAGGAACGGAAAATGAAAACCTAGTTGTTGGAAACTTTGGTCTTGAATACACTGCTTTCGATTCTTTTTTTATTCGTGCCGGAATACAGACCGCTCCTCTCCTGCCCTCTTTAGGAATTGGTTATAACTTTTCTTGCTTTACGATAGATGTAGCCTCTATTTACCATCCGATTTTAGGGATGAGTACCGGTCTTGGTTTATCATTCTCTTTTTAAATGATACTTAGCTATGAAACGATTGTTTATAATCTTGTCGATAATCCTGTTGATAAATAGTTATTACGCTAATTCTCAAATAGAATATTCTGTTGATAAGTGGATGGAGTATGTAGAGGAACTAGCCTTGGAAACCGAGGATACGGAGCGTATCGAAAGTTTGTATGCCGATTTATCTTATTTAACTGAGCATCCTTTTGATTTGAATGCCGTGACGGAAGAGCAACTGAAGCGATTACCTTTTCTATCCGATCGCCAAATCGAGCAGCTACTTTCCTACCGGAAACGATACGGAAATATGGTTAGCATCTATGAGTTGAAGAATATAGAGGATATCGATTTTCAGACGATATCTCTTCTCCTTCCATTTGTTTATATAGGTGATAATCTTGTTGAAAAACGGTTGCTTACGGTTAAGAACCTGTTGAAATATGGTCGTAATGAATTACAAATCAGGTATGATCAATGTTTTCAACAGAAAAAGGGATATGGTGAACAAACGGACAGCATACTTTCGTTATATCCGAATCGTAAATATAGAGGAGAACCTTTCTATCACTCCTTACGTTATTCCTATACTTTCGAGGATCGTTTACAAGCAGGCTTCGTAGCTGAGAAAGATGCGGGCGAACCTTTTTGGAACGCATATCATAAAGGATATGACTTTTATTCCGCACATCTATTCCTAAAAGATATCAACTGGTTAAAAAGCTTGGCTATAGGGGATTACAAGATGTCTTTCGGACAAGGTCTGGTGATTAGCAATGACTTTTCTCCTAGTCGTACGGCAGTAGTCGCTCAAGCGGAGCGAAGGACAAATGGCTTCCGTAGGCACTTCTCAACCAATGAACAGGATTTCTTCCGAGGGGTGGCTAGTACGATCACGATTAGAAACTTGGATATAAGTGTTTTCTATTCGTACCGGAAAATGGATGCGGCTGTAGATAGCTTGACATTCACCTCATTAAAAACGGATGGACTTCATCGTTTACAACGGGATTGGGAAAAGAGGAAAATGATAACGATGCAGGTATATGGAGGAAATATCCGCTATGCTACATCTCATTTTCATGTAGGTTTAACGGCTCTCTCCTATTCATTCGGTAAGTTTAAGATGGACCCCGATCCAAAACCTTATAACCTGTTCTATTTCAGAGGTTCCAACAATTTCAACATCGGTGTTGACTATATGTTGAAAAGTAACCGTATTAAGTTTTATGGCGAAACTGCCCTTTCGAAAAACGGAGCTATTTCTACCTTGAATGCCTTGCAGTTAACACCCGCTTCTTATATATCTTTCTTGGTATTATACCGTTATTACGACCGCCGTTATCAAGCTTTGTTTGGAAATGCTTTCTCGCAAGGCTCTACGGTTCAGAACGAGCAAGGAGTTTATATGGGATTGCAATTAACCCCGATCGCTCACTGGAAATTATCCGTTTATGCGGACTTATTCCGTTTCCCTTGGTTGAAATACGGGATAGACGCTCCTTCCGGAGGACAGGAATATATGGCTCAGATAGATTATACCCCTAGTAGAAACTATTCAGCTTATCTTCGTTATAAATATCGACAAAAAGAAAAGAATGGAACTTTTGAAAATGATAATTTATTGAAAATCAATACTTATAAACAACATCGTATTCGTTTTCAACAGGTTTATAACTTTTCTTCTCCTTTTATTTTTAAGACTTCCTTAGATGGTATTCTATTCGATGATCCTATAAAGAAACTTAATAAAGGAATTATGATCTCCCAAAGTATAGGCTGGAAGCCCACTACCCTACCTCTTCAAATGGATGGTTATCTAGCGTGGTTTCATACGGATGATTACAATAGCCGGGTCAGTTCGTATGAGAAGAATATATTATATGCCTTTAATATGCCCTCTTTTTATGGCGATGGGATGCGGTTTGCCCTCACCTTTCGTCTGGATATTTGGAAACGTTTATCTTTATCCGCTAAACTGGCCCACACCCATTATTGGGACAGGGATTTGATAGGTACTGATACGGAGGAGATAAGCGGTTCTGATAAAACAGATCTTTATGCTTTGCTTCGCTGGAAATTTTAGAGTAGATTTGCGTGGGTAAAAACAAACAGCGCTATGTCTACAATTCTTTTTGATAAAATAGTATTTGGCCCGATACATAGTCGGCGTCTAGGTGTCTCTTTAGGGATGAATTTACTTCCTACAGACGGGAAATTATGCTCTTTTAATTGCATTTATTGCGAATGTGGATTGAATGAGAATCATAGGACCCATAGTAAACTGCCTACTCGTACGGAAGTGAGGGAAGCCTTAGAGCAAAAACTAAGTTCCATGAAAGCGGAAGGGATCGCTCCGGATGTAATTACGTTTGCCGGAAACGGAGAGCCTACGATACACCCGGAATTCGGTGGAATCATTGATGATACGGTCGCTATCCGGGATCGGTTTTTCCCTGACGCTAAAATCGCCGTACTTTCTAACTCTACGATGCTCCATAAAGAGGAAGTCTTTCAAGCCTTGAATAAAATAGAGGATAACATATTGAAACTGGATTCCGTATTAGACAGTAGGATCCGGCAGATAGATGTACCTAATTCTCCGGCGTTTAATTTCGAGTCTTTATTAAAACAATTATGTCGTTTTAACGGAAACTTGATTATACAGACCATGTTCTTGAAGGGGGAATTAAACGGGGAATCGGTTAATAATATGACAGAAGAGGAGATAGCGGGCTGGATTTCCGCCTTAAAACAAATCCGTCCGAAACAAGTCATGATTTATACGATAGATAGGGAGACCCCGGTTAAAGCTTTGAAAAAAGCTACTAAAGAAGAATTAGATGCGATTGCGGAACGGGCCCGGAAGGAGGGTTTTGACGTGACGGTATCTTATTAAACTAACTAATTTAGAGAAACACAATAAGTAGTATGAGAACATTCAGTAAAAAGAAAAAATTGCCTCGACTCTTGACGCTTTGTGGAGCGGTAGCGGTCTCAGCATTGCTAGGAGGATGTGGGCAGAGCGGTGTTCCGGCGGAATCTTTCGATCGGTCGGATTATTATACCAGAGGTATCGGTTCGTATCCGGGAGATCCGGGGGAGGATTTTTCTCCTTCATTACGTCCGGATTATTCCACGTATCGTAACATAGCTCTTTTGCGTAGCGCTTACAACTCATCCAGTTATGATTACAATCTAACGGCTCAACTGGTGACGGATGGTGTTATTAGCGATAAACAGCCTCAGTATCTGGATCTTTCCACACAAAATGGGGAGATTGCTCGTCGTGAGCGTGAGTGGATGATCGATCAAGGTCCTTATTCTCGTAATGCGGTTACAGGCGAGGATGCCTATTTCCTGTTCACGCTGAATAACTGGAAAGAGAAAGCCGACAAGGTACAATTTCGTGGCAGCGTGGCTTATGACGAGAATAAGATTAAGGATGGATATGAGATTGTTTGCGAGGGATCGAATGATGGAAATACTTGGACGGAATTGGCTGCCTTAAAGGGTAAAGGTATGCCGGGTAAGGCCAGCAAGTATAAGGCCCATTCGGACCCGAATAAGAATAGCTGGGATCCGGGTACGTTGCCCACCCGTATGTTGAATGAGACTTTGACATTCGATCAACCGGGTGAATATGCTTATTATCGGATACGATTGAAAATGGAAGGTGCCGCTTATTGGGCATTCTTCGAGATGAATTTCTATAACCAAGATAAGTTGATAGATTTGCTTCCTTCCAAATTCTTTAATAGCGCTTGGATGAGTGCCACGACAGGAGAGGAGTGGGTCTATGTGGACTTGGGTAGCCAATCCGAATTCGACAAAGTAAAATTACATTGGATCAATAAAGCGATCAAGGGTAAGATTCAAGTTTCTGACGACGCGAAACAATGGGTTGACATAGCGAATCTTCCGGGTGGAGATGCTAATCTGGATGAGATCAAGCTAAAAGGAAAGGGCCGCTACGTACGGGTATGGATGGAGCAACCGGCTAATGACGGACGCTATATCTTAAGCGAGATAGAGGTGATGGGTAAAGGTGGCTTGCTTGCCCAACCGGCTGCTGCTCCGGCTTCTACAAAAGACGAGATCCGTTTGTCGGGCGGAAACTGGAAAGTACAACGAGCTTCCGAGGTAACCGCTTCTGGTGAGGAAATATCGAAACCTTCTTTCTCTCCGGAAAATTGGATCGTGGCGACCGTACCGGGAACGGTATTGAGCAGTTATAAGAATATCGGAGCTATCCCGAATCCGAATTACGCGGATAACTTGATGCAGATATCCGAGTCATTCTTCAACTCTAATTTCTGGTATAGGGATGAGTTTGAGGTACCCGAAGGATTCAAGCAAGATCGTTTGTTCTTGAATTTCGATGGTATCAACTGGAAAGCGAATGTATATTTGAACGGTAACAAGATCGGCCGTATCGAGGGAGCGTTTATCCGAGGTGTATTTGACGTTACAGACAGGGTCGTACCGGGTAAGAACGTTGTCGCGGTGGAGATCATCAAGAATGAGCATATCGGAGCTATCAAGGAGAAGTGTGAGAAGAATACGGATTTCAACGGTGGTATCTTAGGCGCTGATAACCCGACCTTCCACGCTTCGATCGGTTGGGATTGGATCTCGACGATCCGTGGTCGTAATATCGGTATTTGGGATGATGTGTACTTGACTTCTACAGGCAAGGTAACGATTCAAGACCCGTTCGTACAGGTTGTATTACCGTTGCCGGATACGACTTCCGCTACATTGACTCCGGAAGTGATCGTGAAGAACCATGATGCCGCTCCAGTAAAGGGTGTATTGACAGGAAAGATCGGCGATATCACTTTCGAGCAACCGGTGGAATTAGCCGCCAACGAGGAGAAGAGCGTTGCTTTCGACCCGAATACCTTTAGCCAATTGAAGGTTCAGAACCCACGTCTGTGGTGGCCTAAAGGGTACGGATCTCCTTATTTATACGACGCTAATTTCACCTTTAAGGTAGGCGATAAGGTATCCGACTCTGAGGATTTCAAGGTAGGTATCCGACAAATGACCTTCAATGAGAATAATAGTATCTTGAGTATCTTTATCAATGGTCGTCGTTTTATCGGCCGTGGCGGTAACTGGGGATTCGGTGAGTCTAATCTGAATTACCGGGGTCGTGAGTACGATATCGCCGTGGCTTACCATGCCGATATGAACTTTACGATGATGCGTAACTGGGTAGGACAGATTGGCGATAAAGAATTATATGAGGCTTGCGACCGTCATGGTATCATGATCTGGCAAGATTTCTGGTTGGCGAATCCTTCCGACGGACCCGATCCTTATGATCCGGAGATGTTTATCGCCAATGCTGAGGATTATGTGAAACGTTTCCGTAACCATGCCTCTATCGGTATTTATTGCGGGCGCAACGAGGGCTTCCCGCCGGAGCAGATCGACAAGGCTTTACGCCGTATCGTGAAAGAGGATCATCCGGGCTTACATTATATCTCCAGCTCGGCGGATGAGGTGGTAAGTGGCCATGGCCCGTACCGTGCGCTTCCTGTTAAAGAATACTTTAGCTTGAAGAATGGTAGTGATAAGTTCCATAGTGAGCGGGGTATGCCTAACGTGATGAATTACGAGAGCTTGGTTCGTACTTTCTCTCCGGAAGCGCTTTGGCCGCAAAACGCTCAATGGGGACAACACGATTATACGATGGAAGGCGCCCAGTCTTGCGCTTCTTTCAACGCTATCATCGAGAAGGGCTTTGGCAAGCCGAACAACGCCAAGGAATTCGCCGATCTGGCTCAGTGGGTAAACTATGATGGTTACCGGGGTATGTTCGAATCGAGAAGCTTGAACCGTAAGGGATTATTGCTGTGGATGACGCATCCGGCATGGCCTTCTATGGTATGGCAGACTTACGATTATTATTTCGAGCCTACCGCCGCTTACTTTGGTTGCAAGAAGGCCTCCGAGCCTCTGCACATTCAATGGAATCCGGTTACGGACGAAATCGAGGTAGTGAACTATAGCGCCGGCGTACGTAATGGTTTGACGGCAAAGGCTCAAATCATCAATATGGACGGTTCTATTTCATGGGAAAACGAGGTTTCCGTGGATAGTAAGGAAGATACGACCAACAAATGTATGAAACTGGATTTCCCTGCTAGCGTATCCAGCGCTCATTTCGTCAAGTTGACGTTGACAGAGAATGGCAAGATCGTATCGGATAACTTCTATCTGCGTGGCGTAGAGGAAGGCAACTACCAAGCTTTGCGTGAGATGCCAAAGGTTACTTTACGATCCAACGTGGCAACCAATAAGGGTAATGACGGTACTTGGACCGCTACCGCTACCTTAGAGAATACTTCATCCACCCCGGCTCTGATGATCCGTGTGAATGTAGTGGGCGAGAAGGATGGCGAGCAATTCCTCCCGATGTTCTATAGCGACAACTATTTCTCCTTGCTTCCGGGCGAGAAGAAAGAGATCAACATCCATTGGAAAGATGTAGATACGAGAGGCGAGACCCCGAAGGTGGTTATCTCCGGTTATAACGTGAACTAGTCAGCTAGGCTGATACCTATAAAAAATCCAACCATTCTCCGATATGAATAGGAGAGTGGTTGGATTTTTTTTGCAATTCTAAATTTCAGATTTATCTTCAGTTTTATTGTTATTTTTAATACGTTTTACTGTATGTTTAAGTTTTACGGCCATAAGATTCAACTCTATGGTAGATTCCATTTCAGTTGTATCAGCATCATCTATCAACAGATCAGATAAGAGTTGGCCAGTTCGTTTCACAATACCTTTTTGTTTTATTAGGTCAGGTTCATTTTGAATTGCATCTACATTTCGGATAAGCTCACGTAGTTTTATGAAAGAATCTATTATAGCGATAGTTGTTTGTGTGGCTCTTGGACTTTTTAATATAGTAGCCAGCATATAAAGTCCTTTTTCAGTGAAAGCTTTAGGTTCTACTGTTGATTTTTTTAAGTTTTCCATCCGGTGGAAATTTTCCACCACATACTGTTTCTCAGAGGGTTTCAATGTGAAAAAATAACCACTGGGGAACTTTTCAGGATTATTTCTCACGGCTTTGTTTATATCCCTTGTTTCTGTTTTATATAATTCTGCTACATCTCTATCTAGTAGTATTTTTTGTCCTCTTAACTCAATAATACGTTCCTCTACTTCTTTCGTTCCAATAACTTGAAGTTCATTTTCCATAGTTAAATTATTAATTTGATTTTTGTATTTATGCTTTGTATATAGAGCAAATATAGTGATTTTTTGTTCTATATACAGAGCATAGATCATTTCTTTTTACAACTTGATATAAATCTTCTTCTTATACAAGAAATATCCCGGTATCCAGTTTAATACCACGAAGAAGATAGCCCAAGCCAGCGATCCTCCGAAATCGCCGAATATCGGCCTGAACAGATCCATATACATAAAGGCGGAGATACCGCTCATCCCCAGCAATACGGCCAATATATCCCCTTGTACATACAGATACAACGGGTTGATACCGAACGACTCAAAGAATAACGTCCATTTCTTCTTCCCGTTTATATCGATGATCCAGATTAATAAAGCGAGAAATAAGGAGGCGAATCCGCAAGTAACCAATACGAACGTACTACTCCATATCTTTTTATTGATAGGGCAACCATAGCTTAGCAAGAAACCGGCAAAAAGAATAATCGTACCGAAAATGAAGATATTACGGATAATCAACTCATTGTTCTTTTTACAATCCTGTATTACCTTTCCTACGTAGAAACCGAGTAATACATGCGCTATGCTACCGATGCAGCTCAAGAGCCCTTCCGGATCAAAGGCGATCCGTGTACCATCTGCCATATCATCGTGATACATATGCGATGTACCGAATAAAGTTCTGTCCACGATCGCTATAATGCTATCCTCCGACATTTCCATACTATGCGTGAAACCTAGTAATGCCCAGTAAAATATCAATATACCAGCGGCTACTTGCAAAATATACTTATGATTAATCGCTAATCCTATCAACGACCCGAAGCCGTATGCGAGCGCCAACCTTTGCATCACCCCAAGGATACGTAAATTCTGGAAATCGGTAAATCCATTGTAGCAAACATGCCCGAACAGATTCAGCCCTAATCCCACGAGGAATATCAATACCGTGCGTCTCAATACTTTCGTCACGCTTTCTTTCGACAGCTTGAAGTTATATTTCCGAAGCGAGAAAAACATGGAGACCCCCATGATGAACATAAAGAACGGAAATACCAAATCGGTGGGAGTGAGGCCGTTCCAACGTGCATGCTCTAAAGGCGTATATACATACTTCCATGACCCGGGGTTATTTACCAAAATCATCCCCGCAATCGTAATTCCCCTCATCACGTCGAGGGATAGCAATCTTCCGGATTGTTGTGCCATATTGATAGTAGATTAAAAAGTTACCAATAAAAGTCCAAAGATAATTGAATTTCCTACAATATCCCTGCCTTCGGGAATACTGTTTTTAGTATATTGAAAATCAGATGTATAAAAACATGTACATGTTTTCGGAAAAACACGTACGTCTTTTTTCGGAAACACGTACGAGAATTTATGAAAACACGTACGTGTTTTTCCAAAAAGATGATGGAGATATCCAAGCGATAAGAATTTTATACAATAAGCCTAATAATCAATTATTCTTTAAGGTTTGATGAAAAATATGCCTATCTTGCGCATAGAATCTAAAGATAGGAACCAATGAGGCATTTGCTTATTTTGATATCGCTATTATCCACACTCTCATTTATAGGTTGTCGAGATGAGAGCGATGCCATATACCTAATCGATCGTGCGGAATCCTTGTTGAAATCCGATCCGGATAGTTCCCAATATCCTATTGGATAGCATAGCCGTGCCCGATAATTTGAGTGATAAATTATTGGCTCGTTGGTGTATGCTATCCGGTAAAGTGGCGGACACGTTATATACGGATCTGCCCTATGTACAACAATTGCTACGTGCGCAAGCCTATTATAAGTCACACGGGACAAAGCAAGAACAAGCGAAGATTGGTTTGTATTTGGGGCGTTCGTATGTGGAAGATAAAGAGAACGAGAAAGCGATGAAGGTTTATTTGCAAGCTTTGGATATCGCTTTACGCAGTGAAGACTATAATCAAGCCGGATATATTTGTAGCTATATGGGAGATCTGTATGATTTCGAGGGTAATTATCTGTTAGGAAAGGACAAATATAAGGAAGCGGAATCTTATTTTCGAAAAGCGGGTAATATGCGAAGTTCGGCTTTCGCCTTGCGGGATGTGGGAAGAATGTATGCGTTTTCGGATTCTTTGGATATAGCGTTAATTTTTTTGTTGAAAGCGGATACTATTATAGTTGAAGTAGGTGACTCTTCTGATATAGGGACTATATATAATGGAATAGGAAATATTTATAATATGTTAGGTAATAAAGAGTTAGCTAAATTGTATTTGTGGAAAAATGTCAATATGTCAGATTTTGATGACGCACCAAGTTACAGGACATTGGCTGGTATATATATAGAAGAAGGCGATTTTAAGAATGCACGTATTTGTTTGGAGAAAGCAAGTGTACCTAGTTTTAATGATATGACCCGTTTTTCGGTACTTTATGGTTATTCTTTGTTAGAGAAAGCGGAGGGTAATTGGGAAAAGGCTTGGTTTTACTTGGATGAATATAACAGTGCCTCAGATTCGATCTTGACGATACGAAATAGGGAAAACATAATAAAAATAGAAAAGGAATATGAGCATTTAAAAATATCATTGGAAAATATGCGATTAAAATCGGATAAACAAAAGTATTTTATCTATTGGGTAATATCTGTATCTATTCTTTTAATATTATTATGGGTCTTTCAAATACGAATTGATAGAAAAAATAAAAGACTTCTTAAGCAGGAAATCGATTTGTCGAATAAGAGTAATGAATTATTCAGACTACGGGATAATTTACGTAACAAACAAGATAGATTAGAGGCTTTATCTATTCAATTGTCTGAAAAAAATGAAAAACTGAATGAACTTGATTCAAGAGAGAAACTGGAGAAAGAATATGAACAAATAAAAAAAGAAGAGGAAACCCTCGTCCTTCGGATAGCGGAACGGCGTAAGGATCTATTCTTATCATCCGCTATAGCCAAGAAAGTAATCAAGCTATCCCAAAAAGTAGTACCGGGAGCTACCAAATCTCCACTATCAGAAAAAGACTGGCAAAATATTATTACGCAAGTGAATGAGGTTTATCCTTTTTTAGCGGATCGACTCGCTGCGTTTAATTTATCTGCCGCCGAATTGCGTTATTGTTATTTGAGCTTGTTGGGTTTGGATTCGATAGGTGAATCTATCCTGTTACATATCCAGCCGGATTCGGTAAACAAGCGTCGGCAGCGTGTACGCCAAAGGTTGGGAATCATAGCGAAAGAGCTTGATTTATGTGCTTATCTTATTAATAGTGTACAATAGATTGATAAACAATAGCTTCTATTAATATTGGCTTTACCCTTTGTCCTGCTAGTTGATTTATAATCAATTAAATATTAGTTGATTATGAATTTCGTTTGTCGCTTATTATTTAGCGTTATATTTGCTTGTTTCTTCTATAGGCTTGATCTTTACGTTGAAAAAATAAAAACGAAATGAGACAGCTTAAATTGTTATTAGCGGCAATAGCTTTATTATGGGCTATGCCATGCTGGGGTAAGCCTATAGATCTACATGGTAAATGGGAACATAAGAAAAAATCCATTCCAATAGGTTTGCCAATGGATGCATCGATTGAGGAGGCTAATAGAGAACTGATAGTAAACTTTCACGAGGATCTTGGTGATGTATGTGTTATCGTCACTAGTTCTACGGGAGAAGTGATCTATAATGAAAAGGTACAAACGAGTACTATGCCATATTTAGTAATACCTCTAAAAGTAAGAGATCAAGAAAAAGGAGTATTACATATAATGAATGATTATAATCATGTATTTGGGGATTTTTAAATTTAAACTTTTGTATTTGTAAATGATATAGGAGTAAAAATATAATTTTCTATTGTTTTACCTTTTAAAAAGTAGTATTATGAAAAAGGTGTATTTATTATTTATTTGCTTAGTTTTTATATCATCTTGTAATGATGATTTAGTGATGGAAAGAAATGATATATTATCTACAAATAATATAGAAATTTCTATTCATGATTCTCTTCTAATGAATAAAGACTTAGTTTTGAAAAAAGATTTTGCTAAAGCATTATCAAAAGTTTTTAATGAAAGCCTAATGGCTAGAAATTTGATTAAAAACGAGGCTTTAAAAATGATTGATAATGATTATGATGTTCTTTATCAATTAGTAAAAGATGAGATGCTGGAAGATAATATTACATTTGAACAGTATATAGGGAAATATATTGAAATGGATAAATTATTATCTATTAATGAAAAGTTTCCTACTCTAACAATTTTTGTTCCAGAATTACCTAAGAATTCGTTCTCTGCTGCTCTTTGGAATACTGATAAAGAAATACCAGTTGTTGCTGTTAGAACTTGTATCAGTAACGATGTTCCTATATATGATAAGGATGGGGAATAAAAAATTATAAAATCAGATCTCATTCCTATGTATCCTATTGTTGTATTAAAGGATAATGAAAGAATCGTAGCGAATGAATATAGTAATTTGTCTAGAAGTAATTTTAGTAGTACTAATTTTACTTTTTCTTCTAAATCGGGAATAACTTATTCTTTTCTTGGAGAATCTTTTAATAATATGAAACAAAAAAACATTTTAAGATCTCGAAATGTAAATAAAAGTATGAAAGATAGATTACAAAAATCAGTTGATGCATATAATATTTATAAAAATAAGGATGGATGGCATAGGGACTATATATATTATGATATGGTTCCAGGTTCAGATAAAGGTGTATTTGTTTATGATTATAAAGAAACACTATATTCTTTCCAAATGAAAGGGGATCCAAATATAGCTTTCCAAAAGATATCAGATCAAACAGGAGATGCACAGTTAGATTATGATCAAATATTTAATCCTAGGCAATCTTATAAAGCTACTCTTTGGACTGATGGTAAATTTGATTTTTTAGTTAAAGTATATGTTGGAACAAAAAGTCCTATAGGGACAGAACAAACTTTTTCTTTTGGCGTAAAACTAGAAGATCTATTTAGAGTATCTTACAAAGATATAGGAGGAGGTAATTCTAAAGTTGATGGTGTAAAAGAATGCCTAGTTGTTCCTCTTGATTTACCTCTGTTTGAATGGAATATAGAAAATTTTAGTTGTGTAATAAAAATTTCTATAGAAGAAATTGATGGTACAGAAACTCAAAGGACGCTTAGCCAAACTACTGCTGAATTTGCAGGAAATTTTGAACTTAATCCTGTAAAAGGAGTTTTTGAAAAAGTAGGATTGAAATTTGGTGCAAGTGCGAAAAAGACAATTACGACTACATTTGAAAAAACATTTACATTGGGTAATGATGAATTGGGGGATGTTATTGTTAATTTTTATGATCCTGTTGTTCTTTCTGGTGATTGGATTGAATATGCAGGACGTAGAGATACGGCATATTCAATTCCATTAAATAGTAAATATTATAATGGTTATTATAAAATAGAGTTGGCTCCTTTGAAAATGTATTAATGGATATGCTTATATGAATAAGCTAAATATGAAGTAAATAGTTTATAAATAACTATTTACTTCATATCTTAAATATAATTAGTAATAAAATGTAATAGTTTCTTTTATTTGATTTTGACGGTTTAACCAATATGAGTGAGAAATCATATTACTATTAGTGTCATGGATGAAAACTGTAATAGAATGAATAGTTTCTTCTGGTTTTATTTCTAGATAGCCATCTATATTTGTTCTTTTTACTTGATTAGGTATAATTGTATTTTTACCATTAGAGTATATACCATTCCCTTTATCTGTGTAATTTGCGAGATCAATAGGTGCTATATCATAATAAATGTATGCTATTGCATTATAAATAGGTGTTTTTGTGTTATCTTTGCTAATTCTAAGCACTTTTATTTCAATATATGATTCACTAATCTCTTCTATGCCATTATCTTTATTACAAGAAGATAGAATTACTATAATAAATAGTAAAATGCTAAGTTTATTAAATGATGATTTTTGCATGGCTTATATTTTATGTTGATTAATATTTCAAATGTAGTGAATATATTGTAATAGGCTATATGTAAAAATATAATTAATGTCTTTTTGTGTAAAATAGAAATAATAAAATACGGTTTACTTTATTGTGATCTTTTATATACATTGAGGATAGGGGTATTTGATGGTTTCCTGTCTTATAAGAAAACAATAGTCATTATGGAATTAACAACTGAAAAACGGAATATCTCTATGCTTTACTGGGATGAAGCTAAAAAAGGAATGATGGCAGGTTTCATCTTTTCTTTATTCATTCTTTTACTATTCTCATTCGTTTCTTGTGACAAGGATGAGGATACTTCTTTTGAAGAAACTCCTTACTATTTGGGGTACTTTGAAGGAAAGGTGAATAGTCAAGATATTTCTATAGCTAATCAGTCGAACTCTCATTCTTTCATTGATCATGGAAATTTTTGGCAGGAGGTAAATACCGATTTAAGCGGTTTCTATTGGGAGATACCATTAGGAGTGCATATCTCTGACTATCCTTATCCTATGCTGAGGATCTCATTGATTCCATTGAGAGAAGGAGAATATCTGATCGATAAGGGTAAATTATTGAATGAAGAGATAGAATCTACTGTTAGGATCACGAAAGATGACGCTAAAATAGTGTATCATCCACTGAAATCTTCATTTCGGATACAAGTGGATAGTATTCGTTTTCATGAGGGAAGTGGTACCCCTTATATTGAAGGGAAGATGGAAGGTATTTTATATAATATAGAGAATTCGGAAGATTCGATCGTCATAAAAGACGCTATATTCGGAATACACTAACTTGGAGCCGAATAATGATATAGAAGCAATATTTAGATTGAATGGGAGTTCTATATCATGATATGTCGAACTTTTATTCAATCTAAATATTAATATTAATACCTTGTAAGTAATGAAGAAGTTGTTTGTTCTGTTAATATTGCTTTTATCTTTTGGTCGATCGCAGGCCGCTGATATAGAAGCTCGTACCGGAATACTAGGAGGAGATGGATGGGGGCTTCAGACGGGGGCGTATATAAACTTTCCACAATCACGGTTGTTTTCTATACAAACGGGATTGTTGCTGCATACCGCAGGGAATTCGTTTTCATATGGAGATGATTGGAATATTGATTTTTTTGTACCCGTGTATGCTTCTTTTCATATTCCGTTGAGCGATAAAGTGAATCTCCGATTAAATGCGGGTGCTTACACCGGTAGTGGTGAATATTGGAATCTGGGAGCTACGGCGGCGGCCGGTATAGAGGTAAAAAGATTTTATGTGGGAGTGAACTATTTCCAGAATTGTGTCAATGACCGGGATTTGAAATTGGGGTTGTCGGTTGGATATAAATTCACATTATTTTAATCTTTTATATATTTTGAGGATAGGGGTATTTGAGCGTTTCCTGTCTTACGATAAAAACAACGAGAATTATGGAGTCAACAAGTAAAAAACAGAATACCCCTAAACTTTGGTACTGGGGGGAACCTAAAGGAGGAATGAGCCTTGAGGATTGTGAGAAAATAGTAAAAGAGATCCCGCATTTTGACAGGAAAACCCGGCTTGCGGATATGTATATAGCTTTTGTTTGACAGCAAGGGTTTCATTGTGGCATTTAACATAAGGAAGAGAGCCTGTTTTTATACATCGCTCTCTTTTTTTTATAACTTAGCCCCCAATTACTAAATCGAAGAACATGAAAAAGACTTTTTTATTAGCGATCGCCTTGTTGTGCTTTTGCGTTCCGATGAGCTTATTCGCACAAAAACAGCTTGCTTTCAAGGATGGGAAATTCAAGATCGTCCAATTTACAGACATTCATTGGGATCAGAAATCATCTAAATGCGCTAAGACAGTCGCTACGATACAATCCGTATTAAAGGCGGAGAATCCGGATGTGGCAATGCTGACGGGCGACGTGGTGACAGCAAACCCCGGTTTGGAAGGATGGAAGTCGGTGATCGGGATCTTTGAGGAGGCCAAGATACCGTTTACGGTCATGATGGGAAATCATGACGCGGAGATCGTCCCCAAGGACGAGATTTATGCCATGCTTAGTAAATCACCTTATTTTATGGGCGAGAAGGGACCGGGTGATATCCATGGAGCCGGAAACTATGTGGTACCGGTCTACAGTTCGGACGGAAAGAAACCGGCGGCCTTATTGTATTGTATCGACTCCAACGATTATCCTACGCTGAAGGATTATGGCACGTATGATTGGATTCATTTCGACCAGATCCATTGGTATCGTGAGCAAAGTATGCGCTATACCAAGGAAAATGGCGGCAAACCGTTGCCAGCCTTGGCTTTTTTCCATATTCCTCTGTTGGAATATAATGAGATCGTTGGGGCGGAGACTACATTAGGACAGAAAGAAGAGGGAATCGCCTCTCCCAAGATCAACACGGGCTTCTTCGCTTCCTTGGTGGAAATGAAGGATGTGATGGCTACTTTCGCCGGGCACGATCATGATAACGATTATATAGGAGTGTTATATAATGTGGGGCTAGCTTTCGGGCGTGTATCCGGATGGGACGCTTATGGAGATTTCGAGCGGGGTGGCCGTATCATTGAATTGCGTGAAGGCAAGTTTGAGTTTGATTCATGGATTCGTACCCCGTCCGGAAAGGAATATACGTATTATTATCCATCTGGCCTGACCTCTAAGGATGAGGAAACGATGGAATTCTTACCCGCCAAAACGGTAAAACCTAAAAATCACGGGGTAGCTTATACCTATTATGAAGGTAAATTTAAACATACGGATCAGATCGCTTCCGGGACAAAAGTGAAAGAGGGTACGATGAAAAATATCTCTATTCAGGAGGCTCCGGCCAAGGATCATTTCGCTTATGAGTTCCGTACGTTGATAAATATCCCTGAAAAAGGTGTATATCGCTTTTATACGTATTCGGATGATGGTTCCAAACTATTTATAGACGGTAAAGCTATTGTTGATAATGATGGCTCTCATAATGCTCGTATAGCGAAAGGAAAGGTAGCGTTAGACGCTGGTTTCCACGAATTACGTGTTTTGTATTTCGAGGATTATATGGGCGAGGCCTTGGAGGTCGGGGTTTCCTGCCGTAAAATAAAGGAAGCTGTCTTACCAGAGGACTGGTATTATTTACCGGAATAAATATCCAGTTGTAGAGACGCAGCATGCTGCGTCTCCCACTGTCTGATAGTATCTTAGTCTTGTACGGCAGCTTTCGCTTTCTCTACTGCCTCATTGATATTACTGCAAATATTTTCTGCGCCAATCTTCTTATCGAATCCGGATTTTGTTAATACACGATGTACATGTTCATTGACCCCGGAAAGTATCATATGGATATGCTCTGCCTCGGAAAGACGGAAAAGACTTTCCAAGTTATGCAGACCGGTAGAATCTATGAACGAAACCTTACGCATACGGATGATGCGGACTTTCGGTTTATCTCCCATACTTTTCATGATGCCGTCGAACTTATTCGCTACGCCGAAAAAGAACGGACCATCGATCTCGTATACCTCTACACCTTTAGGCAGGGAGAGGACTTCCTCGTCATGATGAATCTCGCCCTCGTCGGAAAGATCGATCTCATCCGTGGTGACGGATACATGCGTGGTCTCGGCCACACGGCGCATAAAGAATAACATGGCGATCAAAAGACCGATCTCGATAGCGATCGTAAGATCAAAGATAACCGTCAGGAAGAAAGTCACCAACAAGACGGATACGTCGCTTTTCGGGTTTTTCATCAAGGAACGGAACGTACGCCACTCACTCATATTATAGGATACGATGATCAATACGCCAGCCAGACAAGCCATTGGAATGTGTTTGGTAAGCGGTCCGAGGAAAAGCAAGATCAATAATAATACGATGGCGTGAATAATACCGGCAACCGGAGTTCGTCCACCATTATTTATATTGGTCATTGTGCGGGCGATGGCGCCGGTCACGGGAATACCGCCAAAAATAGGAACGATGATATTCGCCGCGCCTTGGGCGATTAGTTCCGTATTCGAATTATGCTTGTCGCCTGTCACACCATCCGCTACCGTAGCGGATAATAAAGACTCGATAGCCCCGAGGATAGCGATCGTAAAGGCGGAGGGAAGCAATAAGTTGATAGTTTCCATATTAAACGTGATCGGAGCCGGGGCTGGCAAGGAAGCGTTAATAGTAAACCGGTCTCCAATCGTCTCGATACCTGTAATACCCAAATGATTACGCATAATGTAAACAACGATCGTCATGATGACGATAGCGATCAAGGAACCCGGAATTTTCTTCGTTAGCCTCGGGCTTAACGTAATGATCAGGATACTAATGATACCGATAACGAATGCCCAAGGGTTAACCGTATCGAACGCCCCGAAATATGCGATCCATTTAGAGATGAAATCGGCGGGGACTTTATCCATAGTCAATCCAAATAAGTCTTTCATTTGTGTCGTGAAGATAGTGATAGCGATACCACTCGTGAAACCTACGACAATCGGGTAGGGGATAAACTTAATCACGGTACCGAGCTTCAACACGCCCATCAATACCAGAATAATACCCGCTATGACGGTAGCGATGGCAAGCCCTTCGATACCGAAGTTCTGTATAATGCCATAAACGATCACGATAAACGCTCCGGTAGGTCCGCCGATCTGTACGTTGCAGCCTCCTAAAAGGGAGACAATGAATCCACCGATAATAGCCGTGATCAATCCTTTTTCCGGACTTACCCCGGAGGCGATACCAAAAGCGATGGCGAGTGGTAGGGCAACTATGCCGACAATTATACCCGCCATGAGATCCGTCATGAACCTCTCTTTGGAATAATTTCTCAGCGCCGTAAAGAGCTTGGGCTGAAAATCAAATTTGTTCTTCATTTTTCTTCTTGCCTGTTTGATTTGAGGATGCAAAGTTAATAAAATAAAGAAGATGCAAAAAATCTAAAGACGCATTCCGATTTTGTGTAAACAATTTAGGAGGATTTGTTGTTTCATAATATAAAGGTAGAGAAGTTGCTCCTTGATAAATAAGTGATATCTATCTCCCGATAGATATTATTTAATGTTTGCGTAATCGATGTTTGGAAACAAATTCTTACTTTTGATCGGTCATAAGAAAAACGATATACAAAACAGACTCATTAATTTACTACATAAAATTAGCATTATGGAAAAAAGTATTAAAGGTACACGTACCGAGCAGAATTTATTGAAATCATTCGCCGGAGAATCTCAGGCAAGAAGTCGTTACACATTTTTCGCTAGCGTAGCCAAGAAAGAAGGTTACGAGCAAATCGCAGGTGTTTTCATGGAAACAGCCGAGCAAGAGAAGGAACACGCTAAACGTTTCTTTAAATTCTTGGAAGGTGGAATGGTTGAGATTACCGCTTCTTATCCTGCGGGCGTAATCGGAACAACCGCTGAGAACTTGGCAGCCGCGGCAGCTGGTGAGAATGAGGAGTGGGCTGAATTGTATCCTGAGTTCGCTAAGATCGCAGAGGAAGAAGGTTTCCCCGCTATCGCTGTAGCTTTCAAGATGATCGCTAAGGTAGAGGCAGAGCATGAGAATCGTTACCGTAAGTTATTGAATAATGTAGAAACAGGTACGGTATTTGAGAAAGCTGAGGCTATCTTGTGGCAATGTCGCAACTGTGGTTTCGTATTCGAGGGCAAGAAAGCTCCGGTTAACTGTCCGGCATGCGCTCATCCGCAAGCTTATTTCGAACCGATGAAACAGAACTATTGATAATTAAAAGTTGAGAATTGAAAATTGAGAATTACTAACTATGTTAATTCTCAATTTTCAATTCTCAATTTTCAATTATTTAACCGGTGGATAATCAATCGTATAATGTAATCCCCGGCTCTCTTTCCGTTCCATCGCTTGACGAGTGATCAAATAACCTACATTGATCATATTACGCAACTCACATAATTCACGGGATGCCTTACAACGTTTGAAAAGGCTCTCTGTCTCCTCATATAAAATATCCAAACGGTTCCACGCACGGATCAAACGTGTGTTACTACGAACGATACCTACATACGCTTCCATGATCTGGTTTACCTCTTTCATGCTTTGAGTGATCAATACACGCTCTTCATTGGTGATCGTTCCCTCATCGTTCCATTCCGGTACATCTTGGTTAAACTCATAGCGATCCATGACGCTTAATGAGTGTTTCGCCGCAGCGTCGGCATATACAACTGCCTCGATCAATGAGTTTGAAGCTAAGCGGTTACCACCGTGCAGGCCGGTACAAGAACATTCTCCGATCGCATATAGGCGACGGATGCTGGATTGCCCGTTTAAGTCTACCTTGATACCTCCACATAAATAATGGGCCGCAGGGGCTACCGGGATGTAATCTCTCGTGATATCGATCCCTAAGCTGAGGCATTTCTTATAGATATTGGGGAAGTGTTTCTTCGTCTCTTCCGGATCTTTGTGCGTCACGTCCAAATAGACATGGTCTTCACCCCGTTGTTTCATCTCGCTATCGATCGCACGGGCTACGATATCACGGGGAGCCAAGGAAAGACGGGGATCATATTTATGCATGAACTCCTCGCCGCCAAGGTTTCTCAATACAGCTCCATATCCGCGCATCGCCTCGGTGATGAGGAAAGAGGGACGGTCGCCCGGATGATACAAGGCGGTCGGGTGGAACTGGATAAACTCCATATCTTTTACGGAGCCTTTCGCACGGTAAACCATGGCGATACCGTCTCCGGTAGCTACCAGCGGGTTTGTCGTATTCCGGTAAACGGCCTCGCAACCGCCTGTCGCCATAACGGTTATCTTTGACAAGAAAGTATGTACCTCGCCCGTATCCTCGTTCAATACATAGGCACCGAAACATTTGATACCGGGGGTATGGCGGGTGACGATAATGCCCATATGGTGCTGGGTGATAATCTCTACCGCATAATGGTTCGTGAATACGGCGATGTTGGGATGGTTGTTTACCGTTTCTATCAAGCTCGTCTGTATCTCGGCTCCCGTATTGTCGGCATGGTGCAGGATACGAAACTCGGAGTGTCCTCCTTCTTTATGCAGATCGAATTCTCCGCTTTCTTTCTTATCGAAATTAACTCCCCATCGGATAAGCGCCTCGATCTGGGCAGGGGCCTCGCGCACGACTTTCTCCACGGCTGCCCGGTCGCTGATCCAATCGCCGGCGATCATCGTGTCTTCTATGTGCTTCTCGAAATTATCTACTTTCAAGTTGGTTACGGAAGCGATACCTCCTTGTGCGAAATATGTGTTGGCTTCTTCTTGTCCGGCTTTACAGATAAGTGCTACGCTCTTGCCCTCATTGGCTACTTTCAGAGCGAAACTCATACCGGCGATTCCTGAGCCTATCACTAAGTAATCGAATCTTTGTACCATGTTTTCTACTGTTTAGGCTCACAAAGTTAGGGATTAACTGATTAGGTTGTTCCTTTTGCGCTTGCTTTTCGTACAAAATAAATATTGACTACAGGTTTCCCGGATAGAGCCTTGCGGGTTGTGTTACTGCAACCCGGCTTGCAGTGGAGGTCTTTAGAATTGGACGGATAATCCCAGCGTGAAGGTACGGGCTACAGGATAGATGGAAGTGGTCTCGATACCGGGTTCTACGCCATTCACGTTGATATTAGCGGGATCGCCTCCGGTATATCCGGTAAGTGTAAATACATTATTTACCGAGAAATAGCAGCGTAACGATTGAATCCATTTATTGTCTGGGAGAGGGGACAAAAATATCATTATACGGGATTTAGCGCCGGTGCCCGTGGCTTTGAGACGGATTACTTCGGTTATAACAACCTGAAAGCGGGTGGTACGGTGAAATACGGAGACGTGACTTCTTTCCAAAACGAGAATCGTCTGGCCTCATTCATGGGTCGTTTCAATTATATGTATGACAACCGTTTTATCGCCACCGTGAACTTACGTGCGGACGGTTCCTCTAAATTGGGTATGAATAATAAATGGGGCTTCTTCCCTTCCGCTTCCGCCGCTTGGGTGTTGAATGAGGAGGCTTTCTTGAAAGACGTGGATTGGCTGAGCCAGTTGAAACTACGTGCGGGTTATGGTCTGACCGGTAACCAAGATGCTATCGAGGCTTATAACTCGTTGGCTTTGATGAGCCCGAACGGTGTGACTTCCGTCAATGGAAATTCTACCGCTACCTATGGCTTTACACGTAACTCGAACCCGGACTTGCGTTGGGAGGTGAAAAAGACATTCGATGTGGGTGTGGACGCTGGTATCCTCGATGGCCGCTTTACGTTGACCGCCGATTGGTATACTTCCAAGACTACGGATCTGTTGTATAAATACGCGGTTCCGGTTCCTCCGTTCGTATATCCGGAATTATTGGCGAACTTGGGAGAGATGACCAACTCCGGCGTGGAATTGGCTGTAAGCGGTGGTATCGTGAAGACCAAAGACTTCGACTTCAACATGGGCGTGAATTTCTCTTACCAGAAGAATAAATTGAACTCCTTGAGCGGTTCTTATATGGGACAAGAGTTGCAGGCGAAACAATATATGGATCTGTCCAGTATGAGTGGTGCCGGTTTCGTAGGAAACAACCGTGTGGTTTATCAGATGGTAGGCCAGCCTGTCGGAGTGTTCTACCTTCCTCGTTGCTTGGGCTTGACTCCGGCTTTGGATGAGAATGGAAACGCTATCGAAGGCCGCTATATCTACAACTTGGATCAGACGATCGATGGAAAAGAGGGTTTGGATACCAATGATGGTGGCGACCGTTATATCGCCGGCCAAGCCATGCCGAAATATTATCTGGGAATGAACTTCAGCTTCCGCTACAAACGCTTTGACTTGATGACGCAGATGAACGGCGCTTTCGGTCATAAGATCTTCAACGGTACATCGCTAGCTTATATGAACTTGAGCCAGTTCCCTACATACAACGCGTTGGCTAAGGCTCCGGAAAGCAAGATCTACGACCAGTCGATCTCTGATTATTGGTTGGAAAAGGGTAATTATTTGAATATCGATTATATTACGTTGGGTTACAACATCGATTGCAAGAAGATCGAGAAATACGTGAAGAATATCCGTGTGACATTCTCGGTGAACAACGTAGCTACGATCACGGGTTACTCCGGTTTGTCTCCGATGATTAACAGTACGACGGTCGATAAAGATAATAATGACCTAGGTATGGATAACAAACGTTTCTATCCGTTATCCCGTACGTATTCATTAGGTTTGAGTGTTAACTTCTAAATCCATTTAAAGAGTCATGAAAAAGAAATTTATATATAGCTTTATGATAGCCGCTGCCGCCGCGGCATTTTCTTCCTGTTCTAATTTTTTGGAAGAGCGT
>NZ_FR885328.1:102544-123062 GCF_000436315.1 Parabacteroides sp. CAG:2
TAGCGTCCTACAGACGCGTTTGATGAGGAGACCGCGTTCCAAAGCCCTACGTTGGTCTATGTAAACACGGTTGCGAGCCTGTACAATAATATGTTCAAGATCATGGGTAACGACCGTCATGTATATGACTTGAATACTTTCTCCAGCGATGAGGCTATGCTTCCTTGCCGTATCGGCGACTGGGAAGATGGCGGTTTATGGCAGAATATTTTCTTACACCGTTGGGGCACGATGAATGATTTGACCAAGAACTCTTGGGATTTCTTGTATGAGCAGATTGGAAAATGCAACCAGAGTGTTGATAAGTTGCAAGCCTTTGCCGAGGAACAACCGGACGTGGAATATTTCAAGGTTTATCTGGAAGAGGTCCGTGCGGTCCGTGCGTTTTTCTATTATGAGTTGTTGGATTTGTTCGCTCGTGTTCCGTTGGTAACTTCCTCTACGACACCGATGTCTGAGGTAAAGCAATCTGAGCGTAGCGTTGTATTTAACTTTGTCCGTTCGGAGTTGGAGGAGGCGTTGCCTTATCTTTCAGATAACCGCAGTAACCAAAAAGGTGAGTATTACGGACGTATTACCAAGCCGGTGGCTTATATGATCTTGGCTAAGTTGGCGTTGAACGCGGAGGTTTATGCGGACGACAATTGGACGGACGGCAATCGTCCGGCTGGAAAGAACATCAAGTTTACCGTTGACGGTAAAGAGATGAACGCTTGGGAAGCTACGATCGCTTATGTGGATAAGCTGGAGGCTTTGGGCTATAAATTGCAGGGAAACTTCTCGGAGAATTTCGCCGTAGCGAACGAGACCTCGGTTGAGAATATTTTCACGGTTCCTATGGACCCGGTCGCTTATCCGGACGCTAAGGACTACAATTTGGTACGTACCCGCCATTATGATCATGCAACCGCTTACGGCCAATCCGGATGGAATGGCTCTTGCGCTACGGTGAAGGCGATGAACGTGTTTAAGTTCGGTACGGCGGATGAGGATCCTCGTTGTAAGCTTACTTATTTTACGGGCGAGGTGACCGGTCCGGACGGAAAGACGATCTATACGGAATGGGACGGACAGAAAGTTCCTTTGAAATATGAGCCGAACGCCCCGAAGGTATATATGGATGCCTCCGATGGTTTGTTGGTGAAGACCGCCGGAGCTCGTATGGCTAAATATGAGTTCGACCAGAATGCTCAGGATGGTGGAAACTTGCATGGAAATGACTGCGTGATCTTCCGTTTCGCCGACGCGTTGCTGATGAAGGCGGAAGCCAAGATTCGTCTGGGACAGAATGGAGACGATGAGGTGAACCAAGTTCGTAACCGTGTAGGCGCCAAACCGCTACAAAACGTAACGCTGGATACGCTATTAGACGAGCGTATGCTTGAATTAGCGTGGGAAGGCGTACGCCGGCAGGATTTGATCCGTTTCGGTAAGTTTACCGAGGCTACGGTAGACCGCTATGTAGGCGTGAAACATTCCGCCAGCTCACTGGATTATCAAGAGGATAAGACGGGATATACAACGGTATTCTCCATCTATGCCGATATCCTTAGCCTGAATCCTAACTTGACACAGAATCCGGGATATTAATACGATTCATTTTAATCTTTAAGGCTTTATCAGGGGGCTGTCCGTTATTGGGCAGCCCTTTCTTCTTTTTGCTTGATTTTCCCTAGTATCTTCGGGAATTTCCATATAAATAACAACGTACAGCAAATAGCGGCCGTGGCATCCGATACGGCTTCTGCCGCGTATACGCCGGTTACCCCCATAAAATGAGGTAATAGTAATGCCAAAGGAATCAAGAGGATTACTTTACGAAGCAAGGCGATAAAGATAGATATCTTAGCTTGTCCCAACGCTACGAACATATTCTGGCAAGCTCGTTGTAAGCCAAAAATCGTCATACCCGCCAAGAAGATGGGCATGACCCAACGGACGGTATCGATCAACTCCTCGTCGCTTGTAAAAGCGGAGGCTACGGTTGAGGGGAATAAGATCATGAATAGCATGAGTATCAAGTTGAAAGAGAACATAACGATTAGCACGATACGAAAACAATCTTTCACCCGCTGTTTGTCTCCATGTCCGTAATTATAGCTTATGATCGGTACGAATCCTTGGGCGAAACCGGTCAGCGGTACGCTAGCGAATTGCATGGCACTCTGTAAGATAGCCAATGCGCTCACATAGATATCGCCAAAATTTTTCAAACTACTATTCAAGACGAAACCTACCAGACTCTCCGTGCTGGCCATGATGAACGGAGAAATTCCCAAAGCGAACATCGAGAGTACGATTCTTCGGTCCAGTCTCATATACCGCCTTTCCAAAGGCAAGGAGGCACGTCTTGAGAAAAGGAAGCTCAATACCCATATGGCACTGCAAGCTTGCGATAGGATCGTGGCGAGCGCGGCGCCTTTTACCCCCATATCCAACCAGAAAATGAAGATAGGGTCTAATACGATATTCAATAAAGCCCCGATCAAAACCGAGCACATAGCGATAGACGGACGCCCTTGTGCGTTGATAAAGGCATTCAAGCCCGTGGATATCTCGACAAACAGAGTGCCCAGTAAATAAATAGAGAGATAATCCACCGCATATCCTAACGTATATTTTGATGCTCCTGTAAAAAGCAGGATCGGTTCCATGAAGGTATAGGTGATGAGGGAAGTGAATATAGTAAATAGGATAAGCAATATAAATCCATTTCCCACTATTTTTCCGGCCCGTTCCCGGTCGCCCTGCCCGAGAGCGATAGCCGCTAACGGCGAACCTCCCGCTCCCACGATAGCGGAGAAAGAAGAGATCAAGATCACGATGGAGGTGGTCACCCCTATACCGGCCAAAGCGTTTGTCCCGATCTCGGGAATATGCCCGATATAGATACGATCTACGATATTGTAAAGTAAGTTGACAAATTGGGCCGCTACCGCCGGAAGCGCCATTTTGAAAACCAGCGGTAGCATACGTTCCGTACCTAGCCTAGCCTCGTATTTGTTCTTCATATTCAATCGGGATTTCAATTAAAATGGCTGCAAAGTTACAAGAACTTGTTGGATTATATAATCGAGTTCCATAAATTACCAGTTAATAAAAAACACTTAATATCTACCACATCTACAATTCCTTCTTATATGCCTTATAAATAAACATCTTATATAGTGGTTGTAGATAGAAAATATCTACAATTATCATTCTTTATCTACCATGTTTTGATAGAAAACGCAAGAAACCAAATTATCGTTTAGGTTCGTGTGTCGTAGTGCCTATATATGTAAAAGTAGTTTCTATTAGGGAAAACAAAAGTTTCATGCTGAAGAAACTTTTGTTTCTATATAGGGAAACAAAAGTTTTCTGCTTGATAAACTTTTGTTTTTTACCATAAAAAACTGCAAATGCTTATATGCTAATATTTTAAATACATAATACAACTAGTAGATACGTAGTGTGCTGCGTCTCCCTGCTGGCTGATCGTATCTCAAAATCACTATTGAAAAACAAATATTTTAGTGGTATTTATAAAATAAATTTTATAACTTGCGTTTAAGTTGTAAACTGTAATCTAAATGAAGAGAACACTAGGACTGACTTTGCTACTTTTCGCTACCCTTTTTTCTTGTATGCGCCAAGAAAAACCATTACCTGCGGAATTATCTCGTGCGGAATCTGTTATGTGGGAGCATCCGGATAGCGCATTACTCTGTCTTTCCTCTTTGGATAGCTCAATCATGAATGAGCCGGAAAATATACGTATGTACCATGCTTTGCTTAAGATTAAAGCTAAAGATAAGCTGTATATTCCTCATGAATCAGACTCTTTGATTAAATCAATAGTTCAGTATTATGAGGGCTATGGGACTCCAGATCAATTAATGGAGGCATATTATTATCTAGGAAGTGCATACCGGGATATGGGAGATGCCCCAAGAGCGGTGAGAGCTTTTCAAGATGCTGCGGACATAGGGAAAGATAGTAAGCGATATGATATATTAGGACGGGTTTATGAGCAGATGGGATATCGACTGGCATATCAAGGTTTGTATGATGAGGCTCTCGAAGCTTATAGGAAATCGTATGAATACAAGATGTATGATAAAGGAAAAGGAGAGGTGATCGCATTGAGGAATATTGCTCGGATCTATAACGCCAAGCAAGATACAGACAGTGCTATATACTACTATCAATCTGCTTATGAGAAGGCATTGTTATTAAATGATCAATCGAGAATAGATAATGTACTAAGGGAATTGAGTAGCATCTATATAGATATGGGAAAATATGATTTGGCTAAAGATTTGTTCAGTAAGGTTTCAAGTATGAAGAATCAAGCAAATATATATTTTGGATTAGGTTGTATATATGAAAGCTATAAGCAAATAGATTCAGCTCTATATTATTTTGAGAAAGCAAATGAGTATGGGAATATCTATATGAAAAAAAATACGTATAGAATCTTATCCAAAATAAAAAACCAAGAAGGAGACCGTAAATTAGCCTTGAATTATGCGTATAAATGTATAGAACTGTCTGATTCAATTAAGAATCAAACAAAAACGGAAGCTGTAGCAAAAGTTAACTCATTATATAAGTATCAGCATACAGAAAAGGAGAATGTTCAATTGAAAATAGATAATGAAAAAAGAAAAATTCGCAATTATCAATTTGCATTATTTGTTGTTTTAATTATTTTCTTTAGTCTATGTTATATATATGTGTTAGAAAAGAAGAAAAAAGCAGCGATTGAAAAGGAGAAAAAAATACGTCTATTGAAAGAGAATCAATATGCGGAAAGTTTGGATTGTATTGAATATAATAATAAGAAAATTTCATATCTAGAGGAACTTTTGCAGCAATCGGAGTGTCAAAGAGATAATTTTAAAAAGCAACTTGTGCAATCTCAAAAGGAATTATTAGAACTATCAAACCGAAAGATTCTTACTTCTCAAAATGAAAAAAGTTTGCTTGAAATAGCTTTTCGAAAATCCGAAGTCTATCGGTTATTTCATGAAACAAGTAATAATACTGATACGGAAATTCAGAATAAGGATTGGAAGGAGTTGAGAAAAGAGATTGATACAACCTATTCAAATTTCACCGCTCAATTATATGCTTTATACCCGCAAATCTCAGAGTTAGAACTCCATATTTGTTATTTGATAAAAATATCCATGCCTGTGAAGGACATTGCAAGGTTAGTTGGACGCTCAACTCCTGCAATAACAGCATCCCGGATTCGTCTCTATAAAAAGATTCATGGAACAGAAGGTACCGCAGAAATGATGGATAAATTTATCGCTGATTTATAATAACTTAATCGCTGTAAACAAAAAGTAAATAAGAAGTAAATCTTATTTTGCTTATAGATTTCTCATAAAAGCGATCTTTATTTCAAAAAAGATATGCGATTATACTCCATTATAATTCCTGCTTATAACAGGCCGGATGAGCTTGATGATCTGTTATCAAGCCTTTGCAAGCAAACCTATGTCCATTTTGAGGTTATCGTGGTGGAGGATGGTTCGGAGATACCAGCGAAAGAGATTGTTGGGCGATACCAAGGGCGATTGGATCTTCATTATTATGTGATCTCGAACTCCGGCCCGGGTATGGCGCGTAATCATGGCGCTAGGCAAGCGCATGGCGAGTATCTGCTCATACTGGATTCTGACGTGGTACTACCCTCCACGTGGCTTGAGCATATACACGACTCGTTGAATCATTATCCGGTGGATGCGTTCGGTGGTCCGGATAAGGCGCATGCCTCGTTTTCCCCGATCCAGAAGGCGATCAATTACGCCATGACCTCATTCCTGACGACCGGTGGTATCCGCGGCGGGAAGAAAAAGTTGGATAAATTTTATCCCCGTAGTTTTAATATGGGAATAAGGCGGGATGTATATGAGCGTCTGGGCGGTTTTTCCGGCATGCGATATGGTGAGGACATTGATTTTAGCATACGGATCATGGAGGCTGGTTATCGGACCCGGCTATTTCCTTCGGCATGGGTTTATCATAAAAGGCGGACGGATCTCATGCAGTTCTTCCGTCAGGTGCGTCATTCGGGGGAGGCCCGGATCGCGTTGAACCGGAAACATCCCGGCTCATTGAAGCTGGTACATTGCTTACCGGCATTATTCACGTTTTCAGTCTGTCTATTGGTTATCAGTTCATTCTTTTTCCGCTTGTTTCTGGTGCCTCTTATTATTTATGCCCTTTTATTGTTTGTAGACGCAATGTTCCGCAATAAATGTGATTTACGTGTAGGATCGCTATCCGTAATAGCCTCTTTTACGCAATTGTTTGGATATGGTACAGGGTTCCTTAGAAGTATTATTTGAATGTTTATCTATTTATATTTTAGAACAACTTATATGAAAACAACAAGACTTTTTTCTTTCTTAATTTTAATTAGTTTAGTATCAAACGCAAATGCTCAACTCCGGGTTCTTTCAAATGGACGAGTACAAGCAGGCCTTTTAAAAGACAATAATGAGGACTTAGGAAATGTAACCTCTATGCAGATATATGGTCGGATAGGGGATGCACGCGCAGGTTCGAAATTAACATTTGGTGATTTTGGACAATATGCGAATCAAGGTTGGAATGTGTTTGCTGGAGAATATGGAACCACGGATACGGATCAACTTTGGTTGCATGGGAAATTGGGTATTTATATGACTACAAATGGTTATGCTAACAATGTCGTGGCGTATTACAATCCGGCTAGTAATACTAATTTCGTGTTCAATACGAATCTTCGTGTGAATGGAGTGAATATAACTTCAGACGCTCGCTTGAAGGAAAATGTAGAGTCGCTGCAAAATCCATTAGCTCTTTTAGAGCAAGTGAATGGGGTCTCTTATTCATACAACCTCTCTACACTTGAGGAGAATAGGGAGCAGGATGAGTCTAAGTTCTCTGCCACATTGGATAATGGGATATCGGGAAGTTCCTCCGATTCAGAGGAGATTATGGATGCCGCTACTATCGCAAAGATAAATAGAGACAAACAAATCCAAGCAGAGATAGATCGAAGAGAGGCAGCGGAGGCTAGTCGTAAACGAATTGGTTTTTTGGCTCAAGACATACAAAAGGTATTACCCGAACTTGTACAAACGGATGAAAACGGGATGATGTCTATAGATTATATAGGTTTTATTCCGCTTATCGTAGAAAGTATCAAGGAGATGCAACAAACGATCCAACAACAGAATGAGGTGATTGATAATTTGCAAGCTCTACTATCGCCGGAGGTACAATCTCAATTACGTTCGAACACGACTTCCACAAGTAATATAAGTGCTCTGGATGGCGCAAAATTATATAATAGGGAAGGTGCTTCTGTCTCTTATACCTTACCGGCGACGTTTGTGTCTGCTAGTCTACAGATATTTGATGTCACAGGTAAACCCGTGAAAGTTATTAAGTTGGATAATGGAAGTAGTAATGTGGTAGAAGTAAGCCGTTCGGAACTTGGTTATGGAACGTTTATTTATACTCTTTTTGTGGATGGGAAGAAAGCGGATACTTTGAAGAAGTATGTAAGTCTGTAATCTCAAGGAATTAAAAATAGAAATAACAGAATCATAAATTCTTTGATATGAAAGAGAGAATCGTCTTTTTTACATGTATCGTTTTGACTTGCTTATTTTCCCCGTTATCATCACAAGAGGTTGACACGAGAAGCTGTGTGAGTACTTATACAAATCAGACAGTTTCATCAAGTGTATCAGTTTTGGGCTGTAATACGTTGGCTGTCCAAAATGTAACCGTGGCAAGTAATGGTAATTTATCTCTTTCCGCTCCGGCGCAAATTACGATTAATGGGCCTTTTGAGGTAAAGTCTGGCGGAATTTTGAATATTAGGCAATCCCAACAAATGATATTTACTTATACTTATGATGCGTCAGGAAATAGAACAACACGGCAATTTAGTGCGATGGCTTCATCTTTGGAGGCCGTTCCCGTAGACCAAGAGGAGGATTGATCAAAATATAATTTAAGTATACTTATAGATGAAATTAATATATTTATATACGATAGGGATATTTATCATGTTTATGTCCCCATCTTCTTATTTATGTGCCCAAGGAGTTGCTGAGAATAATCAATTTTTCGATTGGAAGGAAAGTGATTACAAGGCTTATGAGGATTCTTTATTGAAGGCTTTATATCCTCCGGTTATAGCGAAAACTGCAGAAAATCCGGAAAGGTTTTCACAGCAACCTCAGGCTTTTGTTCCTAAAGCCATATCTGATAATACTTACGTTCCGACTACAGTTACAATAGATAAATCGAAAGCTGTAGGAGAGATACCGATACAAACAGGTGTTTCCCCGACTGGAGCTAAAACCTATACGGTTCCCATACAGGTTTATCCGGGTATAAATGGATTTGAACCCCAATTATCATTGGCTTATAATAGCCAGCAAGGAAATGGCATCGTTGGTATTGGATGGGGTATTGGCGGTGTGCAATCGATCATGCGTACGAGTAGGAATATTTATTATGATGGTAAGCCCCAAGGAGCTTTACGTACGAAAGCGGATGCGTTCGTGTTAGACGGGATGCGTCTTATAAAGATCTCAGAGAATGCGACAACTATTAATTATGAGTCCGAGCAAGGCAATATAAAAGTAAAAGCTTTTTTGTCCGGCGATGTCGTGAAATATTTTGAGGTATTTTATCCTAATGGAACCAAGGGCATATTTGGATATGCCTCAAATACAAGCAATAAGATCTTTTATCCGATAGTTTCTTTGTCTGACTTGCGAAATAATCAGATCCTATATACTTATGTCGAGCAAGAAAACCATTACAGATTGACAAAAGTTGCTTATAATGGTGCCTCTGTGGAATTTCAGTATCAAGCCTCACGACCGGACCCCTTGGTCTCTTTTATAGGAGGGCTTAAGACAGGGGAAAGCTACTTGCTGGCTAAAATCATCAGTAAATTAGGCTCTACTGCGCTTTGTACGTATAGCTTGAGCTATAAAAACCAGAACAATAGCTCAGTTTTAAGCCAGATAGATTATTCCGCCTCCGGGCAATCTCTGAACCCTATAAAGCTTTACTATGGAGAAGGCATAACAGATGGGTCTTATGATAATGGTTCTGTCACACAGCTATATAATTGGTATGAATCAACGGATCCTGCTCGTATCAAGGTAGTGAAAGGAAGGTATGATTATGCGTCGGGGGCAGATGGTTTGATCTCTTTGCCTAATGAGAATCCCTATTGGGAGCATTACAGACATTCGACGGCTTTTCAGCATTCCCAGAATAGATATGACAATAAATTCACCGGAGAAGAGAAAATCTATCTTTATGCCGGATTGAATAGCGAGTACGCTTCCCCCATGCCCAATCTTACGACCGGAGCTAATTTTATCGATATCTTTTGTGCGGATTTGGAGGGAAAGCAAGAAGAGCATATCATAAAAGTAAACAATGGCGTTTCCGGTGATAATGATCAAGTGACTTTCCGTGTATATAGGGCCAGTTTGACTGTGGGATTGGTATCTAAATATACACGGACTTTTAATTTCCCGACCGTATTGACCGATGCGGATGGGGCAAAGAGCATACATCCTAAGTTTTATTATACAGGGGATTTCAATGGGGATGGAAAACAGGAAGTACTAGCGGTCTCTTGCCATCATCCTTTTGGAGAGACCAGTAAGACCTCTAAATGCTATATATTTGATTTGGAAAGTGGTAAGGTCTTATATCAGAGTTACTTGTTTCCCTATAACGTTAATTTTGTAGGCACGGAGCAGCCTGATCCTGAGGACGCATTTCAGAAAACAGATAGACTTCTGGTATTAGATTATGATGGAGACGGGAAAAGTGACATCGCTCTTATTAATGACTCCGGGATAAATATATATACTTTTGATGTTTCCGGTAGTACTTGGACGGGCCGAAAAGTCTCTACTTATACCGGATTAAAAAAGGTGGATCTAAAAGATCGCTCGCTGTTGCTGGGGGAGATCAACGGAGATGGGCTTATGGATTTGCTGGTATCTCCGAAAAAAAAGGATCCAGTCTATACGTGGGCCGCTTATAACTCGATGGGAGATGGACAATTTTATAAATCCACGTTTGCCGGTACTCAAAACTCGGGGATTTCTACGGATGGCTTTTTGCTACAAGATGTAAACGGGGATGGTATGACAGACTTGATCCGGTATCATAGCTCCGGTTTCTTCACTTACCTCGCTAAGAAAAATAACGTGGGTTCGGTTGAATGTGCCCAAAATTATACATCGAAATCAATCTTGATCCCGACTAATATAAACAGTCATAATTATTTTAGTCAATTGGTCAGCTTGAAGAATGGAGTGGTTACAAAATATTCATTCAAGAGGAATGACAATAAAGGCGTTTTGGCCACGGGTATGGCGAATAGTTTGGGAGTGGTCGAAAAGAACACATACCTGTTGATGAATGAGGAGGCCATATCTTCCGGTACTTATGCTAAGGGTGCGAACGCTGTTTTCCCGTATGTGGACATTCAAGAGTCTATTCCTGTCATAGCCTTTTCCAGTACTTATATGAAAGGTAGCCGGGTTGATAATTTCACTTTCACGTACCGAGGTGGTGTTATTCACCGCCAAGGATTGGGGTTTAGGGGATTTGAGAGTATATTCCGTACGAATTTGAAAGGGCAGCTTACGGAGCAATATTTTGATCCTTATAAATATGGCATATTGAAGAGTGAGGTTTCACCTGAGGCGAAATCGACCTATAATTTTGCCGTTAATGTTCAAGCCAATAAAACGGTCAAGATACGTTTAAGCAATAAGACAGAGCAGGACTTGCTTAAGGGTATTACGGCTACTACCGCTTTTGTATATGATACTTATGGAAATGCGACGCAAGAGACTATCACTTACACTGGGGGTATTACGGTAAAAAAGGCGAACACATTTTATAACAATACGGCAGAGAGTGGATTTCTTATTGGTTTCTTGACCGATCAGAGCGTGACTACTACTCGTAATAGCAGTACTTATACCGAGCGAATGAATATTCCTTCGCATACGAACGGCTATGCGAATAGCAAGGTGTTCTATAAGAATGGAAATAAAGCGAAAACTTACGAGTATGTTTATGATACTCCGGGTAATATCACAAAAGAGACGCTATTCTTGTATGGTTCGGATAAAGGGCTGAAGACCGAATATGCTTATGATACGAACGGTCGATTGAAAAAGGTGACAAACCCATTAGGACTTGCAAATGAGTTTTCTTATAATACGGAGGGGCGTATGTCTTCTGAGAAGGACCACCGGGGAAAGTCTACGGCGCATACGTATGATCCATTTGGTCGGGAGACAAGTGTCACGTTCCCTGATAATACTACCGCTACTGTATCTTACGGATGGTCGGAGGAAGGGACAAACGCTTTGTATGCCATAACCCGTTCTGTGACAGGTAAACCTACTACTAAAAGTGTATATGATGCGTTGAATAGAGAGGTAAGAACGGCCGAGACTCGTTTTAATGGCAGTTTTCTAAAAACGGATAAAATTTATGATAGTTATGGAAGGGTGCAAAAAGTCTCTCGTCCGTTTGCCGGTAGTTCGGCTACGGCTTGGAATATCTATAGTTATGATACGTATGATCGCTTAACGGCTATATCGGAACCTTCCGGAAGAAAAACGACTCATGGTTATAGCGGCAATAGTATAACAACGGTGGAGGATGGAATCTCTGTCAAGCGGACGTATGATGCGTTGGGCAATCTTATATCTGTGGTAGACCCAGCAGGAACGATTACCTATAATCTGCGTCCGGATGGACAACCTTCTTCTATCGTCGCACCGGGTAACGTGACTACTTCATTTGGTTATGATGGTTTCGGCCGTCGGACTAGCTTGGGCGATCCTAGCTCTGGTACGACAACTTATGCTTATGACGCATCCGGCAACCTATTGAAAGAGACGAACGCAAATAATAAGGTTATCAATTACACGTATGATACGTATAATCGCCTTAAAACGGCGACTTTACCAGAGTTTACGACTACATATACTTATAATGGCTACGATGAGTTGACGAAGGTCTCTTCTTCTGTCGGAACTTCCATTGATTATGTATATGATGCGTTGGGTCGTCTGTCGAGCCAGACAGAGACGGCGGTAGACAATAAATATTTACGAAAGGATTATACCTATAACGGAGGAAATGTAAGCTCTATTAAGTATACGTCTCAATCCGGAGTTTTGACAACCGAGAATTATAATTATGCGAATGGTCATTTAGTTGAGACCAAGCTGAATAACCAAACATCCATATTTAAGCTCACGAAAGAGAATGACATGGGGTTACCTACCGAGGTACGCTCCGGTGCCTTATCTCGTACCTATGGATATGACAGTTATGGATTCCCTACTTCCAGGAAGATACAGAAAACAGGGGTGACCACATTCCTCCAGAATATGGAGTATGTTTTCGATCCTGTTAAACGGAACTTGACTTACCGGAAAGACATTAATGTATCCCAAGAAGAGAAATTCTCTTATGATAATCTTAATCGTCTGACTTCCTACAAAGGGCTTATGGCAACTTATGATGCGAAAGGAAATATCTTAACCAAAGGGGATGTCAGTGGTACATTCGCATATAATACAAGTGGCAAGCCTTACGCCATATCTTCCTCTAGCGTGGCAAATGGTATTATGTCTTCCGCCACACAGGTTATTAGCTATACCTCTTTCAAGCGTCCGAACGCTATTACGCAAGATGGTAACGTGGCCTCGTTTACCTATAACGGCAATCAGCAGCGTGTGAAGATGCAGGTGGCTAAAGGGGGTAGCCGTTTGTTGACCCGCTATTATTTGGGGGATTGCTATGAGATCGATGAGACTCCCTCGGGTAATAAGGAGAAGCTGTATTTGGCGGGAGAGAATTACTACGACGCTTCGGCGGTATTGGTGAAGGATCATACGAATAGCTGGAAACTTTATTATATAGGTCGTGATTATCTGGGAAGTATCACGGATATCATCACGGAGGCAGGGACGAAATACGCGAGTTATAATTTTGACGCATGGGGTCGCCAACGTAACTCATCCAGTCACGTTTACATCCCTTCGGGGCAGGAGGTAGAATTGTTCCTTGGTCGTGGCTACAGTGGCCATGAGCATCTTAAGGAGTTTGGCTTGGTAAATATGAACGCTCGCCTGTATGACCCGGCTCTGGGTCGTTTCCTCGCTCCTGATCCGTTTGTCCAGATGCCGGACTTGTCCCAGAACTTCAATCGTTACAGCTATGCCATGAACAACCCGTTGAGGTATGTGGACGAGGATGGAGAGTTTATCCATATTATAATAGGTGCGGTTATCGGAGGAACAGCAAATTTGATCTATAAGGCTGTATCGGGTCAACTTCATAGTTTCAAAGATGGATTTGCCGCATTTGGTATTGGAGCCGCCGCCGGAGGTGCCGCCGGGGGAATCGGAGGCTTTCTGGCTGGAGCCGCCGCAGGTTCGGCGAGTACAGCGGTGATGATGCCGGTCCAAAGTGCGGGTAACTCGTTGTATTTCGGGGATCAGTTTATGAGCTTGAAGGATTATGGTTTGGGTATTCTGGGTGGAGCCTTGACAGGTGGAATCGGAAACGGTACGGTTGCTGCCTTGAAAGGTAATAACTTCTGGACAGGTAAGGACGTTAAATTCGGACGGACGATCTTCTCGTTCAAGAACACGGCGACAAGACCGGCACCGGAGATGAGGTTGATGGAGGCATCTACTCCTTCAGTAAATGTAGAGCGACCAAATCTAACTGCTACAGGAGATAAAATATCTGTAGCTAATGATCATAATACTTATACTGTTTATCAAGGAGTTGATGCAAATGGAGATGTACGTTATATAGGGATTACTAGCAGAAAGCCAGAAGTTAGATTCTCAGAGCATTTGAATTCAGGGACGAATAGGGCTACACTTGATTATAGACCGATACAAGGAACTGGGAACTTAAATAAGTTAGATGCTAGAATAATGGAGCAGAAATTGATAAATCGATATGGAATGCAGAAGAATGGAGGTTCTTTATATAATTTAAGAAATGAGATAAAACCTAAGTTTTGGGATAAGCATGGAATAGGTAAGTATTAATTTATAAAAATATTATCTTTACTGCAAAAAAGAAACTTGTGATAATATGGCAAAACGAATAGTGACAAAAATGGGAGATATTTTTTGTGTAGAAATAGATAATGGTTATAAAAGATTTTTTCAATATATCATTAATGATATAGAAGCTTTGAATAGCTCTGTAATACGAGTTTTCAAGACCCATTATCCCATGGATTATAGGCCGATTATAGAGGAGATTGTGATGGATGAGGTAGAGTTCTATGCCCATACGGTTTTACGTGCAGGGATAGTTTATGGGGCTTGGTACAAAGTTGGCAACTCAAAAGAGATAGGTGAAGGTCATAAGGATGTTCTATTTGGAACAGCTAGTGATGTCCGAGTTCTTCCAAACAAAGAACTTGAGTTTGTCAGTCCTTCGGAGAATTGGTATGTATGGCACATTAATGAACCTCCTTTGTTTGTAGGTAAACTTACGGAAAAGTATAAGGATTTAGAACAAGGTGATGTAATGTCTTATGTTTCTATAATTGATAGGTTGAGAAATGGAAGGTATATGCGTAAATGTCAAGGGAATGGATAGTTATGAAAAGAAACAGTGAGTATAAATAATATGAAAGAATAGATAGTAGAATGGCTTTTGAATTTATGCCGTAACGAGGTAATACCAGAAAATAATGTAACATTAAATTTTGGTGTTTTTGAGTCTATATTAAAAAATAGGCTGTTTCGTGATAGAAAATGAGACAGCCTATTTTTTTGTTTGAGTTTTGTATATGTACTGATGCCGAGCTTATTTCTGAACTTTAACAAGTGTAGTTACACTATACAATCTGTTGATATATCGATCATCATAGAAGGCTTATCGGTGGAGCCGCCGCAGGTTCGGCGAGTAGGGTGGTGATGATGCCGGTTCAAAGTGCGGGTAACTCATGATTTACAACCCACTATTGATAGAATACGATCAGGAAAGTTGTTTACGTTTCGTCATGATGGATCAACCTATTATAATAATGTGACTTGTATTTCGTTAGAAAAATATCAAAAGTGAAATTGTAACAAATAATTATTATGGAGATATGAGGATCATCAAAATTTTCTTGCTGTTTGTTTGTTGTATTTCATTAGATGTACAATCTCAAACATTTTTGTCGGACACATTGGGTATCAATGAGGATGGCTCTGTTATCATTGCTAAAAGTTTGGCTTTACCCGGCTGGATTCTTGGAGTGGATGTGGATTCGACGGATAATTTGCTTTTTATCCGGTATCGGAATTTGTCGAAAAATGAGACTTCCTTGAAAAATAAGGGGGGAATTTCCGTTTACTCCTTGGCTGATCAGAGGATGCTATGGCAACGTCCTGTCAATTATTTTAATCAAGATCCAAAGTTGACTTCAGAGGGAGTTTTGTTCGTAACAATGGGGAAGGCTACATCGTTGCTGGATTTGAAAACAGGTAATGAGGTTTGGAAGAAAAAGAAAATGATTCCTTATTGGGTGGACGCTAAGAACCGGATGTTTTTGGCTTATAAAGGCAGTTATATGAACGGGGTGTCTAACGAGTTGGAAGGCCATAGCCTTGCGACGGGAGAAAAGATGTGGAGCCGGAAAATGAGCCATGTATATGGATGGAATGAGAGTGGTTTACTGGATGACTCTACTCGATTGATTGTCTCGGATGGGATTCATCTGGTTCACATGGGAAATGGGGAAGGGCCGAGTTATGCCATGCCGACTGGGGCAAGTGATTATAAAGAGGCCGTCGCTCTTGGTGCGCTCGGTGTGGTGACGGGTGTCTTAACCGGTTTTGCGGCAGTGCCTACCGGGCCGAAGAAGGTGATGGAACTGGTATCGAATGTTTTATCGGACGACACGGTTTTTTACGTGGCAAGCCGGGAGAATTTGTTTTGCCTGGATCGGCAGTTGCAACCTAAATGGGGGTATCCGATACCTGATGGAATGGGATCTCGCTCTCATTTGTTTGCGAGAGGAGATAGCCTTTATATGATTAATATGGGAACTGGGTATCGAAATACTATTTTTGATACTTCTGAGGCTTATGCTCACGAATACTTAAGACTGAAGGTTGGCTGGCCGTTTATCGCCTGTTTCGATAAACGAAAGGGTGAGAAGGTTTGGTTCCGCCAGCTCTCGGATAAGAAAGAGATGGTGGAGGAGTTTGATATAAATTGGGAAGAGGATGCTCTGATGGTCTTGTTTTCCGATCATATCCGGAAGTACTCGTTATCTGGGGATTCCTTGTTGAGTGAGGTATCATGGAATACCGAAGTAAACGGGAAATTATTATATCTTACCAATTCTTCTTATTTCTTGCAGGATTTTGAGGATAGTACATCTTATCAGCGATATAAACGCCCGGATTCGATTTATTGTTTGATTACTGATAAGAATGAAATGGTTGAGCTAGACCAGCAACTGAATGTTTTACAAACTTATCCTTTGTCTAAGTTGCGTACGTTTAAGGCTTTACCAAATGGGGATAATTTGATATTCTTGGGAGACAAAACATTGTGGGTTAATTCAAAGGGTGAGAAGAAAGCTTATTTATATACTTCATCCAAGATGTTTAGGGTAGGTGAAAAGTTTTTCATCTATAGTTTGGATGGTAAAAAGATATATGAATTTCCTTTATAAACTGGTATATTTCATGTAAATATGTAATAGATTACTTCATAGTTATGGTTAAATGTATTGTCAAGAAAGATATTTTGGCTATTTTTAATTTTTACCTTCTGAACATTTAGGGGTTCACTCTGTTCTAACAAAGCATTGGATATCCGGCATGTATTTAGTAGTGAATTAATTAAACGTCAAAATTATGAAGGTGAAAATATTATACACGGCTTTAATCTCATTGATCGCGGGAGGAGCGATGGCGCAAGATTGTACGTTCTTCTTTCCGCAAACAGAGGGAACGGTATGGGTCCGTAAAGGATATGACGCGAAGGGAAACTTACAATCTGTTATGAGTTATCAAGTGGATGAGGTGGAAACATTGCCTTCCGGCCAAGAGGTGGAAGCGGACTACGTATATACTAATCCCTCCGGTACGATCGTGAACAAAGGAGATATCAAGGCATACTGCCAGAATGGAGAATTTTTCCTCGACTCGAAAGAGACGCTCTCTTATCCGGGAGTGTTATCGGAAATGAATACGAATGTGGATATCACGGAGAACTTTATAAATTACCCAAATCCGTATGCGGCTAATTTCGATAAGAATAACGTGTATTTCGACGAGGCTTCCGTAAAGATCTACGATAAGAAGAACCGGAAGAATCGTAAGGATATGGCCATTAAGGACCGTGAGTTTATTAAAACGGAAAGCATAACAACTCCTGCCGGTACGTTCGATTGCGCTAAGGTAAAATATAATATCGCTACACGTTCCCCTAAATCAAAGGAGACAATCACTGGGTATGGCTATGAGTGGTACAGCCCGAATGTAGGCTTAGTGCGTACGGAACAATATGATAAGAATAACGTATTACAATCCTATACGGTATTGGAAGAATTAAAATAAAAAGGCGACTACAATCTTATGATTTGTATTAACCGGTTTAAGTGGATACGCTGTTGCTGAGAAGTGACAGCGTATTTTCTTTTATGGGAAAGATTGGGCAATTTTCTTTTTGTTTGACGTTTTTCGTTAACTTGCGGCAAATTTCGAAAAATGGAAAGAGAATATAAATCAAAAGTGGGATGGTGGTATCATCTGGTGATTATCATGGTGGTAATTGGTTGCGTGGCTGCGTTTTTGCGTACCAATATATCGGCAATAGTGGGTATGATGGTCGCTGCGTTGGGGGTACTTCATGTTTTCTTTAATACGTATTACCGGATAACGGAAGATGATATGTTGATAGCGCATTGTAGTATTTTCCCGGAGAAGAAGATCGCTATCGCTGATATAGAGGCGTTGGAATCTACCGTGATGCCGGTGTCTAGCTACGCCCTTTCGTTGGATCGGCTGATCATATGGAGCAATGGGAAACCTTGGATGCTCATATCTCCGACCAACCGGGCTGATTTTATCAAACAGCTGAGAAAGATTAATCCTAATATACAACTTAAATAGATCTAATAGTATGAAATACGATGTCGCTATAATCGGTGGAGGTCCTGCCGGTTATACTGCCGCGGAGAGAGCGGCGCAGGGTGGGCTTTCCACGATTCTTTTTGAGAAAAACGCATTGGGCGGGGTTTGTTTGAATGAGGGATGCGTGCCGACAAAGACGCTTCTTTATTCCGCTAAGACGTATGATAATATCAAGCATGCTTCCAAGTATGCGGTGAAAGCGGAGAATCCTTCTTTTGATCTCCCGAAAATCATCGCCCGTAAGAATAAGGTCGTGAAAAAGCTGACAGCCGGTATCCGTATGAAAATGACGGAGCATGGCGTGGTGATGGTTACGGCGGAAGCTTGTATCCAAGGACGTGCGGCCGACGGGACGATTACGATCGCCGCCGGAGAAGAGCTATACGAGGCTGCGAACCTTTTGATCTGTACGGGATCAGAAACGGTAATTCCTCCTATACCTGGATTGGCGGAGACGGAATATTGGACGAGCCGGGAGGCGTTGCAATCGAAGGAGCTTCCGGCCTCTTTGGTGATAATCGGTGGAGGCGTGATCGGTATGGAGTTCGCTTCTTTCTTCAATAGCCTTGGGGTAGAGGTACATGTCGTGGAGATGTTGGATAAGATATTAGGCCCGATGGATCGTGAGCTGTCCGAAATGTTGCAAGCGGAATACGCTAAACGGGGGATTAAGTTCTATCTAAGTCATAAAGTGACCGGGGTGCATGGAACCGAGGTTTTTGTAGAGAAAGACGGGGAGACATTCACGTTACATGGCGATAAGGTCCTTTTGAGTGTAGGGCGTCGTCCGGTTACGAAAGGTTTTGGCTTGGAGACACTGGCTCCGGAGACTTTTCGTAATGGGGTGAAGGTGAATGAGTACATGCAGACTTCCCTGCCAAATGTATATGCTTGCGGTGATATTACCGCTTTCTCCTTACTGGCGCATACGGCAGTTAGCGAGGCGGAGGTGGCCGTGGATCATCTCTTGGGCAAATCGCGCCCGATGAGTTATAAGGCTATTCCGGGTGTCGTTTATACGAATCCGGAGATCGCCGGTGTCGGGAAGACAGAGGAGGAGTTGCAGGCAGAAGGTATTTCGTATACCGTGAAGAAAATACCGATGGCATTCTCGGGACGTTTTGTTGCGGAGAATGAGATGGGTAATGGCGTCTGTAAGTTGATCTTGTCGGAGGATGAGACGTTGATCGGCGCCCATATGTTGGGTAATCCGGCCTCGGAGTTGATCGTGATCGCCGGAATCGCTATTGAGAAGGGGATGAAATCGGATGAGTTAAAGTCGTTTGTGTTCCCGCATCCTACGGTAGGAGAGATTATTAAGGAAGCGCTTTATTGAAATAATTATGTACCTTTGTGCCGATAATAGCGGCACATGGGTACATTTGAAGGATATGTAGGGATTCGTTTGTGGGACGGACAATTGGTGGACGATGTGGTCTTCAGCCTTTTGTTCGTCTTATTTATGTGTTTTGCGTTGGTGTTCCGTACCAATTATCGTTTATTCCTGAAGATGATGCGTGATGTGGTATATGTGAAAGAACGTCAAAATTTATTTGAGGTAACGAGGGGGAGCGAATGGCTCTTCCGGAATTTCATGACGTTTCAAGCCTTGTTTCTTTGTAGCGTTTGCCTTTTTGCTATCGCTAGGGCATATGGGTATTTCAACCATTTGCTAGAAAATACGGTATTGATATCTATTGGGTTGATAATGATGGTATTGATACTGTTTTATTGGTGTAAGCGCTGTTTCTATTATTTATTGGGGGTTGTTTTTACGGATGCTCCGAAATACAAGTTTTGGAAGACTAATTATAACGCTATTATAGGAGCGTGGGGGATCTGTTTATACATTCCGGCACTTTGGTTGGTATTCGTGGGGAGCAGTATACAGATTCCTGTTTTGTTGTTTGTATTTTTCTATATTCTGTGTCGTTTTGTGATAATTTATAAGACCATACGGATATTTCACAGGAAAAATAGCAGTTTTTTATATATTAGTTTGTACCTTTGCGGCCAAGAAATATTGCCTTTAGTTTTTCTGTATGAAGGCATTATTTATTTGTATAACTTTATCGAGTCAAGTACTCTATGGCATTGAATATTAAAAAATTATTGGTATCACAACCGAAGCCTGCATCGGAGAAATCACCATATTTCGATATTGCAGAAAAATACGGTGTGGAAATAGATTTCCGTCCGTTCATCAAGGTTGAACCTTTATCTTCCAAGGAGTTCAGGCAGCAACGAATCTCGGTTTTGGATCATACCGCCGTTATTTTTACGGC
>NZ_FR885328.1:123072-135221 GCF_000436315.1 Parabacteroides sp. CAG:2
CCCCCCGCCGTTATTTTTACGGCTCGTACGGCTATCGATCATTTCTTTCATTTATGCGAGGAATTGCGTGTGGCTATCCCGGAAACGATGAAGTATTTCTGTATGACAGAGGCGATCGCTGTTTATCTCCAGAAGTATATCGTTTATAGAAAACGTAAGATTTTTTATGGTCAGACCGGTAAGGCAGATGATTTGGTGACTGTTATCGCCAAACATGCGAAGGAGAAATACCTAGTACCTGTTTCCGATGTACATAAAGATGATCTATTCGCTTTGTTAGATGCGAAGAAAATCAACTATACGAAAGCGGTGATGTTCCGTACGGTGAGCAATGATTTCGCGAAGGACGAGAAATTCGATTATGATATGTTGGTTTTCTTTAGTCCGTCGGGTATCTCTTCCTTATTGAAGAACTTCCCGGATTTCAAACAAGACGATATAAAGATCGGCTGTTTTGGCCCTACTACGGCAAAGGCTGTTAAAGATGCGGGTCTGCGTTTGGACGTTGAGGCTCCCACGGTGGAAGCCCCTTCTATGACTGCTGCTTTGGATTTATATCTGAAAAAACAGCAAGACGGTAAAAAATAATGACGACAAAAAGGTATACCCTTTCAAAAGAAGAACGCCTGTCGTGGAAACGTTACATTGACCTATTATTCGAAAAAGGACAATCGTTCGTGGCGTTTCCACTGCGGGTCGTTTATTTACCGATGGAGGAAGAGATGCCTGCCCGTGCTTCCTTCTTAGTGAGTGTACCGAAGAAAAGATTTAAGAGAGCCGTAAAACGTAACTTGATCAAACGACAGGTACGTGAGGCTTACCGGGTTCGTAAATATGATTTACTGGAACCGTTGGAAGCGAAGAATAAGGGCATGTTAATCGCTTTCCTGTACCTCGATAAAGAGATCCATCCGTACGCTGCGATGGAAAAGGCAATGAAGAAAGCGATCCATATCCTTCGGGATAAAGAATAATGAGACGCTTTTTTACCACATTACTCTTATTGCCGGTTTATTTCTACAAATATTGTATCTCTCCTATGACACCGGCTTCGTGCAGGTATACGCCCACTTGTTCCGAATATGCGGTGCAAGCCTTGAAGAAATATGGCCCTGTGAAAGGATTGTATCTTGCGGTTAAACGAATACTTCGTTGCCATCCTTGGGGTGGGAGCGGTTATGATCCGGTTCCGTAACGCCATGGGTTATTATGATATACATACGCATCAGATGCCTTTCCATAAGGAGGATATCGCGGTTATAAATAGGATCGTGAGTCCAATGGGTGATATGCAGCCGGGTTCACTTCCTGATACGGTTATTCGCTCATATGGTATTCATCCGTGGTATATATATAATGTAAAGGAGCAGATGGATCTACTTAGGGTATTGGTGTCTGGTTCGGGAGTCGTGGCGATCGGAGAGGCTGGACTTGATACACTGGCCGAATCTCCAATGGATTTGCAAAAAGAGGTGTTTCTGGCACAAGCCAATTTAGCGGAGGAAACACATAAGCCATTAATCATCCATTGCGTAAAAGCGTGGGCGGATCTCATTGCCTGTAAAAAGGCCGTGAAACCGGAGATGCCTTGGATTATCCATGGCTTTCGAGGTAATGGTGAACTTGCCTCCCAATTGGTTCGCTTGGGGTTTTATCTCTCTTTTGGAGATCGTTTTAATCCGTCGGCTTTGCGTGCCGCATGGCCTGATTTCCTTTTCTTGGAGACCGATGATAAATCGATTGATATCCGCGGGGTCTACCAAAATGTAGCGGAAGCGTTGGATATTCCGGAAGAAAAGCTGCGGATTCAAATCGCTAAAAACGTTTCTATCTTCCACCTAAACGGATAATTATCAATTATCAATTTTCGATTCTCAATTAAAAAGTCGTACCTTTGCCTCGTATGAGATAAAGTGACAAATATATTAATGTAATACGATATAAATTAATACGATGAATTTTGTAGAAGAATTAAGATGGAGGGGCATGATCGCTGATATGATGCCCGGGACGGAAGAGCAATTGCAGAAAGAGTTGACATCGGCCTATGTGGGGATCGATCCAACGGCAGACTCTTTGCATATCGGACACTTAGTAAGTGTGATGATGCTGAAGCATTTCCAACGTGCCGGTCATCGTCCTATCGCTTTAGTGGGTGGCGCTACCGGTATGATCGGTGACCCGTCTATGAAGTCTGCTGAGCGTAATTTGCTGGACGAGGCTACTCTTCGTCACAATCAGGATTGCATCAAGAAACAATTGGCTAAGTTCCTTGATTTTGACTCCGACGCTCCTAATGCCGCTAAGTTGGTGAACAACTATGACTGGATGAAGGATTATTCTTTCTTAAATTTTATCCGCGATATCGGTAAGCATATTACCGTGAATTACATGATGGCTAAGGATTCTGTGAAGAAGCGTTTGAGCCGCGAATCCAGTGTAGGTATGTCTTTCACCGAGTTTTCCTATCAATTGCTACAAGGCTACGATTATTTGTATTTGTATGAGCATGAGGGTTGCCGTCTACAGATGGGTGGTACCGATCAATGGGGTAATATCACGACTGGTACGGAATTGATCCGTCGTACGTTGGGAGGGGAGGCTTATGCCTTGACTTGCCCGTTGATCACGAAGGCCGACGGTGGTAAGTTCGGAAAGACGGAATCCGGTAATATCTGGTTGGATCGTCGCTATACTTCTCCGTATAAATTCTATCAATTCTGGTTGAACGTAAGCGACGCTGACGCCGCCAAGTATATCAAGATCTTCACGGACTTGAGCCAAGAAGAGATCGCCGCTTTGGAGGCGGAGCAAGAGGCCGCTCCTCATTTGCGTCCGTTGCAGAAACGTTTGGCGAAAGAAGTGACTGTTATGGTTCACTCTTTGGAAGATTATGAGGCCGCTGTCGAGGCTTCCAATATCTTGTTTGGTAACTCCACTCACGAGGCTTTGTTGAAATTGGATGAGGACACATTACTAGCCGTATTCGAGGGTGTTCCTCATTTCGATATCTCCCGTGATGAATTGGCCGCAGGAATCAAGGCTGTTGATTTGTGTACTGAAAAAGCCGCTATCTTCCCTTCAAAAGGTGAGATGCGTAAATTGGTACAAAGTGGTGGCGTAAGTTTTAACAAAGAGAAATTAGCGGAGGTTGATACTGTAATTGATTGTTCTTCACTGCTTGACGATAAGTATTTATTGGTTCAAAGAGGTAAGAAAAATTATTATTTGTTGATCGCAAAGTAAAAAAATAATCAAAAAATTTGCAAGGTAAGATTTTATTCTTACCTTTGCATCGCTTTAGTAAAGCAATCGGATTGTCTCATGGTGTAATGGTAGCACTACAGTTTTTGGTTCTGTCTGTCGAGGTTCGAATCCTCGTGAGACAACTCAACAATCCAGAGAGAGGGATGTCAATTGTGGCATCCCTTTTTTATTTTGTGACATTTTCTCGTATAGATAGCTTATCCGATTAATCCCTAGGGAAAATGGGGTAGTACTTACTTTGGCCATGAAGTATATCTTCTCTGCCACTTGAAGTATATCTCCTGTGGTATTCGCAGTATAATTGCGGGGATAACCTTGCGATGTGTTTTTCATCTACACTTTTATTTATTTTTCATATATTTGTGGAAATTCTGATTTAAATCAATATTGTTATGTCACGGTCATTTCTTTTGTTTGGTTTTATCCTATATAGTGTTTTCTTGAGCAGTCTGGCGAATGCTAGTGATATCGATTTGTCTGCACCCATGGATAAAGGCGGGTGGAAATTGATATGGAGTGAGGAGTTTGACTATACGGGATTTCCTGATTCTACGAAATGGTCTTATGATACGGAAGGTAATGTATATCAATGGGGAAATAACGAGGCTCAATATTATACATCCGGCAGAAAGGAGAACGCTTGGGTCTCGGATGGGGTATTGAGGATTACGGCCTTGAAAGAACCGATGGAAGGTCGTTCATATACATCGGCTCGTCTGATTACGAAAGGAAAAGGGGATTGGTTGTACGGACGTTTTGAAATTCGGGCGAAACTCCCGACCGGACGAGGGACATGGCCGGCCATCTGGATGCTTCCAACGGATTGGGAATACGGGGATTGGCCAAAAAGCGGGGAAATAGATATTATGGAAAATGTGGGCTATGATCCCGATACGATCGTAGGTTCTTCGCATACGGAAAAATATAATCATGCGATCGGAACTCAAAAAAATGCTAAAATTGCGTGTCCGGATTGTTATAAAGCGTTTCACGTGTATGCCTTGGAATGGGAGGAAGATGAGTACCGGCTTTATGTAGATGATCAATTATACTTTACATTTAAGAACGAGGGGACAGGCTATGAGGTTTGGCCTTACGATAAACGCTTTCATATCTTGCTGAATCTGGCGATCGGTGGGAATTGGGGAGGCCAAAAGGGTATTGATGATTCTCTTTTTCCACATGTGTTCGAGATTGATTATGTGAGAGTTTATAAGAAGTAGGGTGTAACGTGATGTTTTTTTATTTACTTTTGTGGTACATAACATTCTGTACTATATAGTGAAGGAGATACTTAAGAGGACGTTGGTTCGTATGTTGATTTGTTGCGTTATTGCCTTGTTATTTTGTATAACGGGGAATGCGAAGGTACCCTATATTCCTAAAATCATCAATTATTCCGTAAGCGATTACAAAGCGGGAAACCAGAATTGGGCCGTCTCCCAAGGTCCGGGAGGAAAGATGTATATTGGGAATAACCGGGGGCTTTTGGTTTTTGACGGTATTCATTGGGATCTTGTGAAATTACCGAATAATCTAGGTGTCCGTGCTTTGTATATATCGAAGGACGGACGTATTTATGTCGGCTCTTTCGAGGAGTTCGGGTATTTTGAGATGGATGATGAGAATGATCTGATTTATCATTCACTCAGTTCGTCTGAGATGAATGTCTATCTGAATAATGATGAGTTCTGGACGATTAATGAATATAAGGGTGAGATTTATTTTCAATCATTCCGGAGCTTTTTTATTTATGACGGGGAAAAAGTAAGAAAAGGTGTATCCGACCTGTCTCCATTGTATATTTTCACATTAGACGATCATCTATACGTTCAGTTCATGGAGGGAGGAAGCTTTTGTCGAATGGATGACGGCCAGTTTACAGAGTTACTATCGAAAAAGGTTTTGGAGGATGATGTGGTTTCGGTCTTGCCATTTGATCATCAGCTATTATTGGTCTCGGCTCGTAGTGGATGTTTTATCTATGATGAGGTGCGTAAAAAATTGTCTGTGTGGAATACACCAGCCAATGAGATATTAAAGGAAGGGATCGCAAACCGGGGAGTCATGATGAAAGATTCTACTTTTATTGTGGGTACGATTTCTAATGGGGTTGTAGCGATTAATAAGCAGGGGGAAACTTTGTGGCATATCAACCGGGAGAATGGCTTGATTAATAATACGGTATTGAGAGTATTTGCTGATAATTCGGATAATTTATGGGTTACATTGGATAATGGTATCGCGCAGATACATGTGAATTCTCCGATCTATTTTTATGAACCGCTTGAGGCCCAGATTGGTATGGTGCATGATATGGTGATAGAGAAGGGTATTGTTTATTTAGCTACGAACCAAGGTCTTTATGCGTTATCTGAGAATGATAGTTATCCAACCTTGATTCCCGGTACTCAAGAACAGACATGGTATATCTCCGATGTCGGAAATCAACTGATTGCCGGACATAATACAGGTACCTTACAGCTAGAGGGCCGAAAAGCTACTCAGATACCGGGTCCCAATGGAGGGGGTACCGCATTACGTAAGACAATTATCCATGGAAAGGAAGTTTTACTCCAGATGTCTTACCGTCCACTCAGTGTTTTCACCCGGGATATGGTTACTAATCGTTGGAAATTTAGCCATAATGTAGAAGGATTCTCTAATTTGATCAAATCGTTTGAGGTTGACCCTACCGGCAATATATGGGCTAGCCATATGTATAAAGGTATCTATCGTCTTCGCTTGAATGAGGATTTGAGGAGCGTGAAAGAGATGGAGTATATCGGAAAACTGGAGGAAGGTAATGAGAGTGGTACGATTAATGTAATGAAATTACGCGGACGTATTGTTTTCTCGGATGGGAGTAAGTTTTATACTTATGAGGATTTGACTGGAAAGATCGTTCCTTATGATTTGTTGAATGAGGATTTTCCCGAGTTAAGCGATACCTATCGGGTTGTTTCCTTGAATAATGATTTATATTGGTTTATCCGGAATTCGGAATATGTATTGTTAGGATATGAGTCTGGGCGATTCCAGTTAAAACAGCGTATTCCTTTTACTTTGTTTGATAATCCGACCATAGAGGATAGGGGAAATATTTATGTGGCTTCCGACGGGACGTCTTATTTTTGTCTAAACGGGGGGATCGCTCGTTATGACAGATACCGGAATTATGTGGATACGACTCGAGTTCCATTAAGTTTGTCGCAGGTAAGGGCCTATAATCGGCATGAAAATGAGTTCGCTCCGCTCCCTTGCAAGGGAGCGGACGCACCGGAAGCCGGTACGTCCGTATTGAGTTATAGCTATAATACGATTCTTTTTAAGTTTTCGTATCCGGATTTTACGGGGCGCCGTTTCCTGATCTATTATAAACTGGACGGGTTTGATAATGAATGGATAGAAGGCACCAGTAATTTTCAACGGACTTATTCTAATTTACCGTATGGTAATTTTGTGTTACATGCGGTTGTGAAAGACGATCGAGGAAAAGAGCTATCTTCTCTGTCTTATCCATTCAAGATCGAACGTCCATTTTATAGCTCTTGGTGGGCGCTGATCATCTATTTTGCTTTGTTTTTATGTATACTGGTCGTATTAGTGAGAATGTATACGATGTGGATTGTCATGCGTGAGAAAAAAGTTAACGAGGAGCAAAAGAGATTGCAAGAAGAGCAATTGAGGGCGCAAGAGCAATTAATTGTCAAGCTAGAGAATGAAAAATTAGAAAATGACCTTACTTATAAGAGTAAGGAATTAGCCAGTGCTACTTTGTCTGTTATCTCTCATAATGATTTCCTTGAAGGTCTAAAAAAGGAAATACAAGCTCAACAATTATCGGGAAGTTATACGAAACGATTCTTCGATAAGCTTATCCGCATGATCGAAGAGAATATATCAGGCGAGGATGAATGGGCCATTTTCCAGACTAATTTCGATCGTATCCACGAAAAGTTCTTTACGAATCTAAAAGAGCGGTATCCCGATTTGACTCCGGGCGATTTACGATTATGCGCTTTATTACGTTTGAATATGCCAACTAAGGATATGGCTCGTATGCAAAATCTTTCCGTACGTGGTATCGAGGCGGCGCGCTATCGATTGCGTAAAAAACTAAATCTACCGGAGGGGCAAAGCTTGGTAGATTTCATGATCCAGTTCCACTAAGAAATTTCATAGTTATGAATGAAAAATATCATAACTATGAAATAAGAAAATCATAACTATGAGTTTTCCTTGTCATTTTTGTGTTCCCATATTTAGTGAGATGTGTTTAATAACATATAATGTTCTCCTTTTGAATTAACAAATGTATTATAACTGAAAATAAGATAATTAATATGTATTGCAGTAGTATAAAAGTAGTAATTTTCTGCTTGCGCAAGGCTTGCAGTAGTGTTGAAGTATACAAAAATTTGCCCTTTTTTAGGTTTGGGTGTTCATTTGCTTCAAATTTAATAATGAGTGTAAAAACAAATGTTCAACTTTAAAACTAGAATGAATGAAAGCTAAATTAATGCTTTGTTTATGCCTGTTACTTGCCGCGACAACAATGTTTGCGCAGAATCTGACAGTTACCGGTGTGGTAACTGAAAAGGCCACAGGATACCCAGCTATCGGGGTGAGTGTTTTGGTTAAGGGTACGACTAATGGTACCATAACCTCTATGGATGGAGACTATACTTTGAGTAATGTTCCCAAGAATGCGACTTTAGTATTTAGTTATGTAGGTATGACTACACAAGAAGTTCCGGTTAACGGACAGACTGTAGTAAATGTTCTTATGAGTGAGGATACGCAAAACTTGGAAGAGGTTGTCGTTATCGGTTATGGTACGAGTAAGGCTAAGGATTTGACAGCTCCAATTGCCGTGATCAAGGCTGATGAGATTACGAAACATGCGACATCATCTCCGATGAGTGCTTTGCAAGGAAAAGTGCCGGGTGTGCAGATTACGAATAGTGGCCAGCCAGGTTCCGGTCCTTCCGTACGTATTCGTGGTATCGGTTCTATGAATACGGATAGCCAACCTTTGTATGTTGTAGATGGAATGTTCTTTGATAATATTGATTTCTTGAATAATAGTGATATTCAAGATTTGTCTATTTTGAAAGATGCTTCTGCCGCTTCTATTTATGGTGTACGTGCGGCGAATGGCGTAGTCTTGGTTACGACAAAGAAAGGTGCGTTGAATCGTCCTGCTACGGTTACTTATGATGGTTATGTTGGCTTTCAAAAGGCTACGAATGTATTGAAAATGGCTAATAGTGAGCAATATGCGACTATGATCAGTGAGATGGGTAATGAAACCTTACAGGCTGTTGTAAATAACGCTAAAAATGTTTGGGGAACACTTCCTAATACAAACTGGTATGATGAGATCTTACATACAGCTTTAACTCACAACCATTCTTTAGACATTTCTGGAGGTACTGAAAAAGCTACTTATTCTGTGGGTACCTCTTATTTGTATCAAGATGGTATCTTGGATTCTAAAAATGATTACTCTCGTTTCAATTTGCGTACGAAAGCGGATTATAAGGCTTTTGATTGGTTGAAAGTAGGAGCTAACGTTGTTTTGAGCAACTCTACGCAAAACTTGCCAAACGGCGAGGTTTGGTTAGCAGCTTTCCGTACACCGGGTATTATTCCTGTATATGATGAAAATAGCTCCTTGAATCCGTATCCTACGAAATATGGTTCTCCTGCCCAAATCGGTTTGAGTGAGTATTACTACAATCCGGTTGCTCAAGCGGAGTATTATGATTCTAAAAATTCAATGTTGCGCGTAATGCCTTCTTTCTATGCGCAATTCGACTTCTTGCCGGAGAATAAGTTATTCTTTAAAACGGCTTATAGTCAAGATATCAATGTTATCCAGACAAGAGCTTATACTCCAGAATTTTTGGTTGGTGGAACTCAGTTGAATTCGACTCCCCTTTTGAATAAGAAGAATGATATTTATCACAGTTGGATTTTAGATAATACATTGACCTATACAGATACGTTCGGTGATCATGGTTTAACTGCGATGTTGGGTCAATCCGTACGTGAAGAGAACTGGCGTAACCTATGGGGAGAAGCTACAGGTGTTCCGGGCGGACACGAGGAATATTACTATTTGAATCAAGGTAATGCGGATGGACGTAAAACTGGCGATGACGGTACGACTTATCGTGGTGTTTCTTGGTTCGGTCGTGTATCTTATGATTATAAAGGCAAATATTTATTGTCTGCTACAATGCGTGCTGATGGTTCTTCCAAATACCAAGAGAAATGGGGTTATTTCCCTTCTGTAGGTGCTGCTTGGAATATTTCAGAAGAAGGATTCATGAAAGATCAGAAATGGGTTGATTATCTGAAATTACGTGCGAGCTGGGGTAAGTTAGGTAACGATAAGGTTGCGGCTAGTGATGGTTTCGCTTCCATTACGCAAGATATGGGTACCTCTGGTATATTTGGAGGAAGCGCTGTTCCTGGTTATACGAACTTGGTTTATTTTAGTTGGTTAGGTTGGGAAGTCGTGAATGAGACGAACGTCGGTTTAGATTTTCGTACGTTGAATAGCCGTTTGACAATAGAGGCAGACTGGTATTATCGTTTGACTCAAAATGCCGTGATCGACGCTCCTCTGCCAATGGGTGCCGGTAACTTATTAGGTAACAGAGGTGAGATTTTGAATACAGGTGTTGAGTTGTCTTTTAACTGGGCTGATAAGATCGGTAAAGATTTCTCTTACTACATTGGAGCAAACTTGACAACCTTGCACAATGAGGTAAAAGATTTGAATGGTTTATCTTATTTATATGGTGGTTCTGCGGAGTTCCGTACGATTTCTCAAGTTGGTGGTGAGTTGAATGCTTACTATGGATATGATATTGAGGGTGTTTATCAGAATGCCGCAGAGATCGCTGCAGATCCGATTGCTGTAGCAAATGGTTTGGAGCCCGGAGATTTCAAGTATGTTGACCAAAATAAGGATGGTAAGATTGATAATAAAGACCGTGTAACATTGGGTTCTTATATCCCGAACTTCAATTACGGTATCAACTTAGGATTCTCTTACAAGAATTTCGATTTCTCTATGGTTATGCAAGGTGTAGCTGGAAACCAGATCGTAAACCGTAAACGTGGTGACCGCCGTTGGCACTCTGAATTGAACTATGACTTAGATCAGTTCGAGAATCGTTGGACAGGTGAGGGCTCTACTAACGAATATATGTCTGCGAAAGGTTCTGTAAAACCTTGGAATATCTCTAACTTTAACTCATTCTATGTAGAAGATGGTTCTTATTTCCGTATTCAGAATGTACAAGTTGCTTATACATTCCCGAAGAAAGACTTTGGAAAATTCAAGATGCCGAGCATTCGTTTGAGCTTGACTGCTGATCGTCCTTTGACTGTTTTCAAGGCAAACAGCTTCAGCCCAGAGTTGGGTAGTAAGAACGAGAAAGGTGAGATAGCATCTTCTTCTTATGGATTTGATGAGCGTGTATATCCTTTAGCATCTTCTTATACGTTAGGTCTTCGTATTATTTATTAATCTTTAAATGCTAATCAAAAGTATATGAAAAATATATTAAAAAAACAGATTTTATGGGCTATCCCTTTAGCCTTTTCATTGCTGACATCCAGTTGTAGTGATTACTTGGATAAGCTTCCAGAGAATACTGTAGAGGTAGAGGGTATTGATTATACGAATAAATCGAATATGTATATGCCTGTTTCCGGTGTATATGCGACCGCTCGTGGTTATCTGGGGTCTTGGTCCTCGTATGGATGTATCATAGTTCGCGGTGACGATGTGAATAAAGGAGGATCTCCTACGGACCAGATTGAGTATGAGTATGCTAGTAAATTCCAGTATGATCGTTTGACTACTTTCTGGGCATTAAGTGGCCTTTGGGGAAACTGCTATTATGTTGTCTCTACTTCTAATTCAGCATTGGAGTCTTTAGAGAATTATGCTAAACATTTGACGAGTGAGTCAGACAAGCAATTAAACGCTCAATATGCTGCTGAAGTTCGCTTTTTCCGAGCATATGCTTATTTCCAGTTGGTAAATTTATTTGGCGATGTGCCTCTTTTGTTAGACAATCAAGAACTGAATGTATTCAAGAATACGAAAGAGGATGTAAAGAAGTACATTTATGACGAGTTGGATTATTGTATAGCAAACTTACCGGCTATTCGTCCGAATGAGTCTGAGCATCCGGGAGCGGTTACAAAATATACCGCTGAGATGTTGAAAGCGAAACAGAAGATGTATGATAATGAATGGGATGAGGTATTGGCCTTGACCGAGGATATCGTCAATAGCGGAAAGTTTGAGTTGTATAATGACTTCTATGAGTTGTTTAAGATTCCGGGAAAATTGTGTAATGAGTCGTTGCTAGAGTATCAATTTACTGACTTTGGAAATGGAAGTGGTGATATCGTTTCTTCTGACAACTGGTTTGCGTTCCAAGGTCCTCGTGGAGAGGCTCCTATCTCTGGATGGGCATTTATTGAGCCGACTGAGAAAATCCGTAATTTATTCTCTAAACGTGGTGAAGCGGTTCGTGCGGAAACAACGTTCCTCATGACGGATGCCACTACTCGTGACGGTGATTATATTCCTGTCGCTCAACCGGGTGAACCGACTGCTTATAATGGAAAGGCTTATACACCGGCTAATCAAATGACTCCGGGACGTACTGGATATGGCGATAATAATAATATCCGTGTATTCCGTTATGCTGATGTGTTGTTAATGAACGCTGAGGCTAAAGTTCGTAAGGGACAAAATGGAGACGCTCCATTAAACTTGGTTCGCGAACGTGCTGGTTTAGCTCCGATTGCAAATGCGACTTTGGATCAAATTCTGGAAGAGCGTC
>NZ_FR885328.1:135229-170767 GCF_000436315.1 Parabacteroides sp. CAG:2
TTGTATCAAATTCTGAAAGAGCGTCAAGTTGAGTTGGCATTGGAATGGGGCGAACGTTTCTTCGATTTAGTCCGTACGGACAGAGCCACTCAAGAACTTCCGGGTTTTGTGAAAGGAGAAAGCGAATATTATCCGATACCACAGGATCAAATTGACTTGAATCCTAACTTAGAAGCTGAGCCTGTGCCTTTTGAGCCGGAAGTAACAGAGTAATATAAGATTCTCATTATTTACTAGACCTTTGTAGTTTGGCAAGGCGGTGTCAACCCGTTTGGCACCGCCTATTTTATCTCAAATCATATCGTTTATTTATATAAATATCAGCATCATGAAACACATCGCATTACTAACTACTCTCTTATTGTCCGCCAGCTTGCAAGCGGTGGAGAAACCTTACGACTATGTTTTCTTCGAGAATAGCTTGATGAAAGGGGATTACTTTTATTCTCAAGCGAAATATACCTCACCCTCTTGGATTAAAAATGCGAGACATCATCTTCCGGTTGCCGGCTCTGTCGCTTTTACGCCCGGCAATTCCTTGGAGCTTACCTATGTATCCGCTCCCGGTGGAGATTGGTATAGCGAGATACAATATTGCCCGGTCCGTGGCAATGACTTCTTTCGTGAACCCTCTACGCTCTCTATGCAAGTGCGGTTGAGAGAGAGCATGAATGCTGCCGCTCTTCCCAATATCGCTATTCGTTATGCGGACAGCACGTATACCCAATACCTAAACCTGAGAAATTATCTGAAAGATACACGTCCCGGCGTATGGCATTCCGTATCTATTCCTTTGAAGGATTTCGGATTAAACGCCGTGAACGATACGAACATCAAGAAATTAGCGGCCGTAGCCCTTCGTCCCGGTACGGCCGATGGAAACGAATATACGATTTATCTGGACGATATAGAGCTTTTGCCGGCTTCCCTCCCGTCGGTAAGTGCCTTAAACGCTCCGGTCTTGCAGGAAGCCAAGGCGTATGAGCGTCATATCGATATCAAATGGATTCCTCAATCGAAGGAGGATATAAAATACTATCGCATTTACCGTTCTTTCGACGGGGTTACTTACCAACCGGTCGCTATCCGCCGCCCTTGGATGAATCGTTATACCGATTTCTTGGGAGAGGTTGGTAAAAAGGCTTATTATAAGGTGACGGCCGTGGATTATGCGCTGAATGAATCCAATGATTCCCAGACAGTCTCGGCCACTACCTATCCAATGACGGACGAGCAATTGCTGGATATGGTACAGGAAGCGAACTTCCGTTATTATTGGGAGGGAGCGGAGCCAAACAGCGGTCTTGCCCGTGAGAATATTCCCGGACGGAATGATATGATCGCTACCGGGGCTTCCGGCTTCGGTATCATGGCGATCGTGGCGGGTATCGAACGGGGATTTATCACCCGGGAAGAGGGCGTACAGCGTTTTTTGAAAATCACTTCTTTCTTGGAGAAAGCGGATAAATTCCATGGGGCGGTCTCTCACTTTATTGATGGGACAACCGGGAAGACGGTCGCTTTCTTCGGCCCGAAAGATAATGGAGGTGATTTGGTGGAGACCTCTTTCTTATTCCAAGGGCTGTTAACGGCTCGTCAATATTTCGACCAAGAGAATGACAAGGAGAAACAAATCCGTAGGAGCATCGATTCTCTGTGGAAGAACGTGGAATGGAGCTGGTATAAGCAATTTAAGGACAGCCCATATCTATATTGGCACTGGTCTCCAGATCAGGCGTGGGTGATCAATCATAAATTGATCGGCTGGAATGAGACCATGATTACCTATATGTTGGCTATCATGGGGCCGAAATACGGAATCTCTCCGGAGATGTATTATAGCGGCTGGGCCAGCCAAGAGGAGTATGCGCAAGAATACCGTGCCGATTGGGGGCGTGTAGAAGATGGTAAGATGTATACGAATGGCAATACTTATTATGGGGAGAACTTGAAAGTAGGTGTCTCTAATGGAGGTCCTCTTTTCTTTATCCATTACTCCTATCTCGGGCTGGACCCACATAAGTTCACGGATAAGTACACGAATTATTTCGAGAACAACCAGAAAATGGCAAAGATCAATCAACGGTATTGTATCGAGAACCAAGGGGGGTATGTTGGTTATGGAGAAGATTGTTGGGGATTAACCGCCAGCGATTTCGCTTGGAACTATCAAGCTCAGGAGCCGATGCCGCACAGGGATAACGGAACGATGGCACCTACGGGCGCTCTGGCTTCTTTCCCTTATACGCCGGACGCTTCCATGAAAGCCTTGCGGAATTATTATCGTAACCACGGCAGCTTCTTATGGGGTGAGTATGGTTTCCGGGATGCTTTCAACTTGACTGTAAATTGGGTATCTCCCTTATTTATGGGATTGAATCAAGCGCCTGTAACGGTTATGATCGAGAATTACCGTACGAATCTGTTGTGGAACCTTTTCATGAGCCATCCGGATGTCCAGAAAGGTATCCAAAAGATTCAATCCATAAAATAATAATGCGACAAAAAAACAACAATAACTTATCTTGAACATAATATGCTGGCATGTAATAGAATAAATAGGGCTATCGCTTCTTGGAAAAAACATGTACGTGTTTTCTCGGAAACATGTACGTCTTTTTCGGAAAACACGTACATGTTTTTCCGGAAAGACGTAGGAGTTTCTAGCGCTTCCTTAAAAGCCTACAATAAGTGTATGCTCGTATCACTCCTTGCCTCTTTCTTTGCGGTCTCTACCGTAAACGCTCAAGTAAACGAGCGGGGAGATTCCGTGATCGTGATCAAGGGGCAGGTAAGCGATTACTATATTACCGTATCCCCAGAGCATTTTCTGGAAGGTACGATTACCGGACCGGACGGCAAGCCCTTGGAAGGCGCTACGGTGATGTTCACGGCTAGCCCGGTTCATTATACCACCGATGCGACAGGCTATTATAAGATACAAGCAAGCCGCTACGATCATGAGTTATTCGTGTATTATCCGGGGATGAAGTACGCTTATCGCACGTTTGGCGATAACGATACGAAAATAGATATCCGGATGGAAGCGGATCCTCGTGATGTACGGGTAAAAGCTCCTCAGCAAGCTACCCGCTGGTTTGACGCTACGGCCGATCATCCCTCTACCTATTGCAACCCGATGAATTTGAGCTACTGCTTCCGGGCGAATCTGCCGGATTTGGTGAAGAATGGCTCTTTCCGCTCTACGGCTGATCCGATGATGGTCATGTATAAAGGGGAATATTTCCTTTTCGCCACGAATCAAGCCGGATTCTATTATTCCAAGGACTTGAGTAATTGGGAGTTTGTATTCGCCGGTTTCCAACGTTATCCGGAAGATGACGACTTGTGCGCTCCGGCCGCTTTCGTAAGTGGAGATACCTTGTTCTATACCGGTTCTACCTATGCGGGATTGCCTATTTGGTATAGTACGAACCCGAAAAGCGGAAAGTTCAAGCGGTATGTGGAGAAAACGGCTCTTCCTAGCTGGGACCCGGCATTTTTGCTGGATGATGACGGACGTTTGTATATGTACTATGGTTCAAGTAATGAGTTCGCTTTGAAGGGAGTGGAATTGGATCGCCGTGATTTCCACCCGATCAGCAAGATCCAAGAGATCATGATGCTGCGCCCGGAAGAACACGGATGGGAACGTTTCGGGATGAACAATGACGATAGTACGACTTTAGCGCCTTTTACGGAAGGAGCTTTCGTGACCAAGCATAACGGTAAATATTATTTCCAATACGGTGCGCCGGGAACGGAGTTCAAGGTCTATGCGGATGGAGTTTATGTATCCGACAAACCGATGGGCCCGTTCACCTACCAGAAACATAACCCGATGAGCTATAAGCCGGGAGGTTTCGTACAAGGTGCCGGTCATGGTGGTACTTTCGAGGATGCGTATGGTAATTACTGGCATGTGGCTACTTGCATGCTTTCTTTGAAATATAAGTTTGAGCGTCGTATTGGTTTGTACCCTACGGCATTCGATAAGGATGGCGTGATGTATTCGAACACCGCTTTCGGGGACTATCCTTTGCTTACGCCGAAAGGGAAGGTAGATGATATCGCGAATACGTTTTCCGGCTGGATGTTGCTATCGTATGGAAAACCGGTGATGGCCTCTTCCATGGATAGTACGTTAGTACCAGAGAATGTAACGGATGAGAGCATGCGTACTTTCTGGTCCGCCCGCTCGGGAGAGCCGGGTGAATGGCTCCAGATCTCTTTAGAGGGATTGAAAGAGGTACGTGCGATCCAGTTGAACTATTACGAGCATAGAGCCGTACAGCATAATAAGGCGATGGACTTGTATCATCAATATCGTATTTATCATTCTATAGATGGACAAAATTGGGAATTGGTAGTCGATAAGAGCGATAACGACAAGGACGTTCCGCACGACTATATCGAGTTGCGTGAGCCTTTGAAAACCCGTTATTTGAAAATAGTGAACGAACATGTGCCTTCGGGCAACTTCGCTATGTCCGGATTTCGTATTTTTGGAAATGGTTTGGGAGAAGCTCCCGCCGCCGTTAAGAATTTAAAGGTGGAACGCTCAAAAGCGGATAAGCGGAATGCGATGATCACTTGGGAGCCGGTAAAAGAGGCGTACGCTTACAATATCTATTATGGTATAGCGCCGGATAAATTGTACAACAGTATCACGGTACTGGGAGATACGATGTACGATTTTAGGGGCTTGGATAAGGATACGGACTATTATTTCTCGATCGAGGCATTGGGAGAGAGCGGTCGTTCACCGATGAGTAAAGTATTGAGACGATAACTATTTTAAATGTATATATCTATGAATACCTATTTCCGTACAGGCGTTGTTACCCTGTTGCTTGGCTTTTCGTTGACCGCTTGTCATGAGGCCAAGAAAAGTGACACATCCGCAGAGTCTACGGCCAGTGAGCGTAAGTTGGATTTTCAGTCGGATGATGAATTCTTGACCTATATACAAAAGGCTCATTTTAATTATATGTGGGAAGGTGCGGAGCCTACCTCCGGACTGGCCTGTGAGCGTATCCATACGGATGGCGTGTATCCTGAGAACGACGCTGATATCGTGACCACCGGAGGTAGTGGTTTTGGCATCGCCGGGCTGTTGGTAGGTATTGAGCGTGGCTTTATCACTCGTGAGGAAGGTGTGGCCCGTTTTCATCAAATCGCTGATTACTTGGCGAAGGCCGATCGTTTCCATGGGGTCTGGCCTCACTGGATGCATGGACCTACGGGTAAGGTAAAGCCTTTCGGCCAGAAGGATAACGGAGGCGATTTGGTAGAGAGCGCTTTCTTAATGCAAGGTCTCTTATGCGTACGCCAATATTTCAAGGACGGTAATGCGAGCGAGAAAGCGTTGGCTGCGAAGATTGACCAGCTATGGCGTGAGATGGAATGGACCTGGTATTTGAACGGGCAGGATGTATTGTATTGGCATTGGAGCCCGAATTACGCATGGGAGATGAATTTTCCTTTGGAAGGTTACAATGAATGTCTGATTACTTATATTTTGGCGGCGTCTTCGCCTACGTATCCGATCCCGGCTTCCGCTTATCATAACGGATGGGCTCGTAAAGGAGGGATCAAGAGCGATGCAGTCGCTTACGATTTACCTTTGATCTTGAAACATAATTATGCCGAGGAGTACGGCGGTCCGTTGTTCTGGGCACATTATTCTTATATCGGCCTATGTCCGGTCGGCTTATCGGATCGATACGCTAACTACTGGGACTTGAACCGGAATCACGTATTGATCGATTACCGTTATTGCGCGGAGAATCCGAAGGGCTTCAAAGGATATAGCGACGCTTGCTGGGGATTGACCGCCAGCTATTCCGTGAAAGGCTATAACGCGCATATGCCCTCCAACGATCATGGGGTAATTACGCCGACAGCCGCCTTGAGCAGTTATCCGTATACACCGGAGGAATCCTCGAAGGCATTGAAGCATTTCTATTTCAATCTGGGAGATAGCATCTGGGGTAAGTATGGTTTTTACGACGCTTTCAGTGAAGGCGAGAATTGGTATCCGCGTCGTTATCTGGCGATAGACCAATGTACGATCACCCCGATGATCGAGAATTACCGTACGGGCCTTCTGTGGCGTTTGTTTATGAGCTGTCCGGAAATCCAGGACGGTTTGAAGAAATTGGGTTTCACGATCCATAATGCGAGAGAATCTTAATATTTAAATAACATGAGAAAGATTATATTATCATTCGCCGCTTGTTTGGCACTTGCGGCATACGGACAAAAGCCCGTTCAAGATACGAGAGCGATGGATACGTTTATCGATCAGTTGATGGGTAAAATGACTTTGGATGAGAAGATCGGACAGCTGAACTTGTCCGGTGGGGGTGTTCCCGGCATCTTGAGTGGTTCGGAAGGAGCGGACGAGACGATTCGTCGGGGCTGGCTGGGTGCTACGGGAGGCTCGGAGCTGGAGACGTTCCGTAAATTGCAGGAGATAGCGGTTAAGGAATCTCGCTTAGGAATTCCGCTTTTGTTCGGACTGGATGTGATTCATGGATATCATACGATCTTCCCGATCCCATTGGCTTTGTCTTGTAGCTGGGATACGACGTTGATCGAGCAAAGTGCCCGTATCGCCGCTATCGAGGCCAGCTCAAACGGTGTGACATGGACGTATTCCCCGATGGTGGATATCGCCCGTGACGCTCGTTGGGGACGTATCGCCGAGGGTAGTGGAGAGGACCCTTGGTGGGGTGGAAAGATCGCCGCCGCCATGGTGAGAGGTTATCAAGGAGATGACTTGACAAAAGAGAACACGATCTTGTCTTGCTTGAAGCACTTTGCCTTGTATGGCGCTTCCGAGGCCGGTCGTGATTATAATACGGTGGATATGAGCCGTATCAAGATGTTTAATGAGTATTTCCCGCCTTATAAAGCGGCTGTAGAGGCTGGTTGTGCCACGGTTATGTCTTCCTTTAATTTGGTGGAGGCGATTCCGGCTACGGGTAACCGTTGGTTGTTGACCGATTTGCTTCGTGATCAATGGGGATTCAATGGGTTTGTCGTTTCCGATTATAATTCGATCGGCGAGATGACCAATCATGGTCTGGGTGATACGCAGACCGTATCGGCCTTGGCTTTGCATGCCGGCTTGGATATGGATATGATGACGAACGGCTATATCACGACCTTGAAGAAGTCGCTGGAAGAGGGCCGTGTGTCTCAAGCGGATATCGATCAGGCTTGCCGCCGTGTATTGGAGGCAAAATATAAATTGGGCTTGTTCGAGGACCCTTATCGCTACTTGGACGCAGATCGTGCGAAAAAGAATACATTCACGGATGAGCATATGAATACGGCTCGCCATATCGCCGGTAAATCCATTGTCCTGTTGAAGAATGACAAGGGTTTGTTGCCTTTGCGAAAGAAAGGGACGATCGCCGTGGTAGGCCCGTTGGCGGATAAGAAGGTTGAGTTGTTCGGGACATGGTGTGGTATCGATACGGCGAAGTCGGCTTCCGTAGTGCAGGCTGTGAAGGAAATGGTTGGCAATAAGGCCCGTGTGATCTTCGCCAAGGGATGTAATTTGACGAACGAGCCGATGTTGGCGAAAGCCAGTGGCTTGAAGGTTGATCCGGTGGAGAATACCCGTTTGGTGAAGGAAGCGGTTGAGCAAGTGAAAGATGCGGATCGTATCATCGCCGTAATGGGTGAGCCGAATAACTGGTCCGGAGAGGCTTGCAGCCGTGCGGATATTAGTTTGCCGGAGAGCCAGAAAGAGCTGTTGAGAGCTTTGTTGGAGACCGGTAAACCGGTGGTGTTGGTCTTGGCGAACGGCCGTCCGTTGACCTTGGAGTGGGAGGATAGCCAATTCTCCGCGATCGTTGAGGCTTGGCATGGAGGTTCCGCCGCGGCTCGCGGATTGGTGGACGTATTGTTCGGCGACGTGAATCCTTCCGGTAAATTGACGACTACATTCCCTCGTAGCGTAGGCCAGATTCCTTTGTATTACAATGCTAAGAAAACAGGCCGCCCAATGAATCCGGATGATCATTTCACTTCTAAATATCTGGATATCACGAACGATCCTTTGTATCCGTTTGGCTATGGCTTGAGTTATACGACTTTCTCTTACGGTGATCTTCAGCTGGATAAGACGAGTGTGCAAGGAGAGAACGGTGTATTGACCGCCAGCGTACAGGTGACGAATACGGGCAAGCTAGAGGGCGAGGAAGTCGTACAGTTATATATCGGCGATCCGGCTGCCAGCATCTCCCGTCCGATGAAAGAGTTGAAGAACTTCCAGAAGATCTCCTTGAAACCGGGTGAGAGCCGAAAAGTCTCTTTTACGATTACGCCGGAAGACTTGAAATTTTATAACAGCGCGTTGGAATACATCTGGGAACCGGGCTTATTCAATATCTACGTAGGTACGAACTCCCGGGACGTGAAATCGGCGCAGGTGACTTGGAACAAATAATACAGATACGAATAATGAAAAGGTTAACGACTTTTATCGCTGGTGCGGCCGTTGCCGCTACCTTAGGTGGATGCCAGCAACCCGCTGTAAGTGGCTGGAAAAGCTTCAGCGGCGACAAAAATATTGAACGCCGTGTAGATTCTGTGCTCTCTTTAATGACCTTGGAGGAAAAGGTGGGGCAGATGGCCCAATACTCCTGTAACTGGGATGTGACCGGCCCGGTTATGACGGGGGATTATGAGACTTTGCTGAAACAAGGTCTTGTAGGAAGCTTGTTTAATGTATATACGGTAGATGGCGTACGTAAAATGCAAGAGATGGCTCTGTCCGAGAGCCGTTTGAAGATACCCGTATTGTTTGGTTATGATGTCGTGCACGGCTATCGTACGATTTTCCCGATGCCGTTGGCGGAATCCTGCTCTTGGGATTTGGAGCGGATGCGTAAAAGCGCGGCGATCGCGGCGGATGAGGCGAGCGCTTCCGGTATCGCTTGGACGTTCGCCCCGATGGTGGATATCTCCCGGGATGCCCGTTGGGGACGTGTAATGGAAGGCGCCGGTGAGGATCCGTATTTGGGAAGCTTGATCGCGAAGGCCCGTGTCGAGGGTTTCCAAGGAGGAAACGATTGGCGTTCGTTGGCCGACGTGAATACGGTCTTGGCTTGTTGCAAGCACTTTGCCGCTTATGGGGCCGCTGAGGCCGGACGTGATTATAATACGTCCGAGTTGTCGCAAAATACATTGATGAATTATTATATGCCGCCTTATTTAGCGGCTAAGGAAGCGGGAGTCGCTACGTTCATGGCCTCCTTCAATGAGATCAACGGAGTGCCCAGCACGGGTAATAAATGGTTGATGACCGATTTGTTACGTAAGGACTGGGGCTTCAATGGTTTCGTGGTTACCGATTATACCGGTATCAATGAGATGGTAGCCCATAGTATCGTGCGAAATGACAAGGAGGCTGGGGAACTGGCTGCGAACGCCGGTATCGATATGGATATGACGGGTGGCATCTACAACCAATATCTTGTACAATCCGTGAAAGAGGGTAAAGTCTCGGAAGAGAATATCAACCGTGCCGTGGCGAGCATCTTGGAGATGAAGTTCCTCTTGGGCTTGTTCGATGATCCATATCGTTACTTGGACAATGAGCGTGAGAAGAATACGATCATGAAGCCGGAGTTCTTGCAAGAGGCTCGTGAGACTTCCGCTCGCTCGATCGTCCTTTTGAAGAATGATAATAACTTCTTCCCGATCTCGAAGGATAAGCATATTACGGTAGCCTTGATCGGCCCGATGGTAAAAGATAAGATCAACCAGAATGGCGAGTGGGCCGGCCGGGGTGAGCGTGAGGAGAGTATCTCTTTGTTCGAGGGTCTGACCGAGAAATATGCCGGTACGAACGTGAAGTTCATTTATGCCGAGGGATGTGATCTCTTGACTGATGATTCATCTAAATTCGCTGAGGCGATCGCTACGGCTCGCCGTGCGGATATCGTATTGGCGGCTATGGGCGAGGATTTCAACTGGAGTGGTGAGGCCGCTTGCCGTACGGACTTGAAATTGCCGGGCGCTCAACAAGCCTTGTTGAAAGAATTGAAAAAGACGGGTAAACCTCTAGGTTTGATCTTGGTGAACGGACGTCCTTTGGATCTTTCTTGGGAGGATCAGCATGTCGACGGTATCTTGGAGGCTTGGTATCTGGGTACGATGGCAGGTCATGGTATGGCCGATGTGATCAGTGGCGATTATAATCCGTCCGCTCGCCTGACGATGTCTTTCCCTCGTACGGTAGGTCAATTGCCTCTGTATTACAACCAGAAACCGACAGGCCGCCCGGTTCCTCCGGAAGCTCCGGATACGGATTATAAATCCAGATATATGGATGTGCCTAACACACCGTTGTACCCGTTCGGTTATGGCTTGAGCTATACGACTTTCGCCGTGAACTCTATGAAGCTGGATCAGAACTCTTTCACGAAAGGGGGCAAGATCACGGTAACGGCTGAGGTAGAGAATACGGGTAAGGTGGATGGCGAGACGGTCGTCCAGATGTATATCCGCGACTTGGCGGGTAGCGTGACCCGTCCGGTTAAAGAGCTAAAAGGTTTCGAGAAGGTGGCTTTGAAAGCGGGCGAGAAGAAGCAAGTCTCTTTCACGATTGACGAAGCTTTGCTGGCTTTCTATGGTATCGATATGCAGAAGAAAGCCGAGCCGGGTGATTTCACGGTTTGGGTAGGCTTGAATTCTGCCGACGAGACGAATCAGTCTTCTTTCTCTCTGCGGTAAAAATTAATACATATCAACATGAAACTATTATCAAAATATATCTTTTCCGCTCTATTCTTGGCTGCTTCCGGAGGTTCCGCCACCGCTCAATCCATGCGGGCGAATACGTATTGTAATCCGCTTAATGTGGATTATACGTATATGATTTATAACTCATCGAACAACCTGTCTTACCGTTCGGGTGCGGACCCCGCTGTCGTAGAATTCCGGGGCGAGTATTATATGTTCGTAACCCGTTCGCATGGCTACTGGCATTCGAAAGATTTGTTGAACTGGGATTTTATCACTCCCGGTAAAAACTGGTATCCTCAGGGTTCCAACGCTCCCGCCGCTCATAATTATAAGGATTCCGTGCTTTATGTGATGGGTGATCCGTCCGGCTCCATGAGCGTTCTTTATACCGATGATCCGAAATCGGGTAATTGGAACGCTACTCCTGCTATACTCCACGACCTACAAGACCCGGATTTATTCATCGATGATGACGGGCAAGCTTATTTATTCTGGGGCTCTTCCAATGTTTATCCGCTTCGGGGCAAGAAACTGAATAAGGATGACCGTTTCTTGATCGAGGGTGAGACGGTCGAGCTTTTCGGCTTGGATATGCCGAAGCATGGCTGGGAACGTTTTGGCGAGAACCATACCGATACGGTATTGGGGGGCTATATGGAAGGTGCTTGGCTGACCAAGCACGACGGTAAATATTATATGCAGTATGCCGCCCCCGGTACGGAATTCAACGTATATGCCGATGGTGTTTATGTGGCGGACTCCCCATTAGGTCCGTATAAATACCAATCGCATAACCCGGTAAGCTATAAGCCCGGTGGTTTCATGAATGGTGCCGGACACGGAAGTACCTTGGTGGGGCCGGGAGGTAATTATTGGCATTTCGCCTCTATGTCTCTCTCGGCTACGGTGAATTGGGAGCGTCGCCTCTGCATGTATCCTACTTTCTTCGATAAGGAGGGCATTATGTATTGTGATAATAACTTCGGTGATTATCCGCATTACGCTCCCGCCGAGCCGGGAAAGAAAGGAGAGTTTACGGGGTGGATGTTGCTTTCTTATAAAAAGCCGGTGAAAGCTTCCTCGTATGCGGAGGGTTCCGCTCCCGCCGCGCAAGGATTCACGGAATCGAACCGTCCCAAGACTTCCGCCAATTTCCTTCCGGCCAACTTGACGGATGAGGAATGTAAGACATTCTGGATGGCTCGCACGAATGGAGATACTGAATGGGTAGAGATCGATCTGGAGGCTCCCGCTACGGTGTATGCCGTGCAAGTGAATTATCACGATCATCAATCGAATATGTATGGACGTATTCCCGGTTTACGCCACCGTTATGCGGTGGAAGGCTCTTTGGACGGGCAGGATTGGGTAACGTTGGTGGATCGCCGGAATAATTATAAGGATGTCCCGAACGATTACGTACAAGTGGATAATCCGGCTCGTGTCCGTTATGTCCGTTATAAGAACATAGAGGTCCCTACGCCTCATCTGGCGATCTCGGACTTGCGTGTGTTCGGTATCGGTGAGGGCAAGAAACCTGCGACGGTGAAGAACTTCAAGGTCGTTCGCCAAGCGGATCGCCGTGACGCTATGATCACTTGGGACGCTGTCAAAAACAGCCAAGGCTACAACATCCGTTGGGGCATCGCTCCCGATAAACTATACAATTCATGGCTCCTATACGGAAAGAATGAATTACTTTTAAAGAGTCTGTCCACCGACCAGCCTTATTATTTCACCATCGAGGCTTTCAACGAGAACGGTGTATCAGAAGCGACAAAAATACAGGAAGCCCAATAATCTTCCGGTATCATTTTCAAATGTATTTTGTAGAGATAGGACAATCTGTCTCTACAAAATACATACAATATTCGATTATTTACTTACTAACGGGTATTTATCTGGATTTGCTATGATAGACAAGCTCAAATCTACATCTAAAGCATCCCAACGAATCCGCTCACGTCCTAATAGTTGGACATTAAACACGTCATCTACGGCAGCACGTTTGAACCATGGGAATTTGTCGTAAGGTAAATAATATTCCCGATCCTTTACCCACAATATTAAGCCATTGCGGGAAATATGTGTTACCTCAGCTCTATTATTTGCCGAAGTGGTTGTTCCATTTGTCTTTGATAACTCGCTCATGTTCAATTATTGTTTGAATTAATCAAATCCATTTATTAGTATAGTCCTTGGACTCATATCCTATATCCTTTTATTGCAAAAGTAATTTTAATCTTGATATTATACAACGCCTTAACAGACTATTTAATTATATTTGCGGAAGTTATCGATCTAAGTAGATAGTATTTACATTTGAATATATGATTATGAAAACACTTAGAAGTATTTTTTTTCTGTCTCTTTGCCTTCTTCTCTCCGTTGCCGGATATGCTGGTGATAAGGCTAGTTTTTTGAAAAAGCAGTTTACGGCTCGTGATGGTTATCAATTGAATTATCGGGTTCTGTATCCCCGAGATTATAATCCGGCGCAGAAATACCCGGTAATCCTGTTCCTGCACGGAGCGGGCGAACGAGGGTCGGATAATGAGGCCCAATTAGTACATGGTGGCGATATGTTCGCTTCTTTCGAGAATCAAACCAAATATCCGGCTATCATCATAGCGCCTCAATGCCCGGCAGAGAAGACTTGGTCTGAATATAAGGGATTGAACGCCGGAAAAGAAGGGAAGCGTTTCTATCCGTTGAATGCCCCGGCCACGCAATCAATGGCCGCAGTCAAGGAATTATTGGATAGTTATATAGCGGAAGGTAAGGTCGATACGAAACGCATTTACGTAACCGGCCTATCGATGGGAGGTATGGGCACGTTCGATATCGTGATGCGTTACCCGAACCTGTTTGCCGCTGCCACCCCGATCTGTGGTGGAGCGAATTTGCAACGTTTGGCAAACTTTAAGGGCAAGACGGCTTTCAGTATTTATCATGGCGGCTCCGACAGCGTAGTCGATGTACAATTCTCCCGTGACGCTAATGAAGCATTGAAGAAAGCAGGAGCTGATGTCCGTTATAAGGAATTTCCCGGTGTAGACCATAACAGTTGGGATAACGCTTTCGCCGAACCGGATTATCTGGCTTGGATGTTCCAGCATAGCTTGTAAAAACAGAGGTATCATCTCCGGATTTTTTACTTACTAGACATTATTTATCCTTTATAGGTTGTATATCCGGAAAAAGAAGTATATTTGCTGTGATCAACATTTTAAAACCAGAAAGCAGAGTAGAATACCTGCTTCTATTCGGTTGCAGGCATTTTTTTGCCTGTAACCGATCTGATATGACGGTTCCGTACCCCCGTGGAGTGCATTAATGTGCCTCCAGCTTTCTGGTAAAGTGTTGATCAACGGGTCAGGCGGGACCGTTCTTTTTTCCGCCTGCTTACAACTAATATATTATGGAAGAGGAAAAGATCTATTCCGTAACTGAACCTGTCGGTTCAGAGCAAGACGCTCCGGTTTCGAACATGGAAATGTTGAGTGATGTATTTTTTAAGGAAGAGGCACGACGCTTGAAAGAAGCTTTCTGTTTTGAGAGAGATGCGGATGATTTCGATTATCTGAACCATCAGTTGCAAAGCGTGAAAAATCTATTGGTAGGCCTAAAACTGCCGTGGATACAAATAGCACCAATTTTGTACAGATGTATGGCCGTTTATCTGCAGCGTCCCGATCAACATGTAAGTAATATGAAAGTTCGCTACCTGTCAACGCAATTGATGGATGGGGTTTTGCTTTTATCCCAGAACGGACGGCTCATCAATGACTTGCTCATGTTTTTCGACCGCCAGCTTAAGGATATTCAACGCTTGCGGGAAGAGAAGTGTGAGGAAATGGAGAATGTGAGATTGTAAGTCTATATTTGCAGCTCATACATACTTGGTTGTAGAGACGGGGCACGCCCCGTCTCTACAATTGGATGAAAGGGCTTATGCGTGTTCCGGTTAGAATATCAATGTGACAATTTGTAAACTGAAGTCCTTGAGAATCGATTATTTCGGGCCAAAGTACGTCTCGCTCCTAAAAACGAAAGAAAAAAACAGCAATCGTCTATCCGCTAGTGACTTGTTGAAAAACGGCCTTTTATTCTAGCGAAATTAATTCATCCTATCTCATATCTTATGTGCCTTATGGTCCAGTCGTTAGGGGGCAACAATGCCCATTATAAGGTAGTCATATCGCCCATTATGACCATATGTGTAGCCTATCGTGACTATATGTGTGGGTTTACGCCTGTACAGGCGTGGGTGAACGGGACTATATGTGTAATCTAACGAGGGTATTCTTATCGAAAAACGGGTCTTTTTGTGTGGAAAAGGCGTATAAATGCCTGCTTTCTCCTTCATGTTCTCGTTTATAGAGCTTTTCTAAATAAAGGTGATGTTATATAAAAGGGGTTATTACTAATAAATAGTTAACATTCCTTGGCTTTTGCTTACGTCTCTGTAAATAGGGGAAAGTGAACCATTATATTTCCGGCTAAATATAAGGTGAAGCATTTCCTATCAATAACTTTCATTACCTTTGCGCCCGCTAAAAATAAACAAATGAGATGAAATCTACTTTATCAATTTCTTCCTTATCCAGACAAGTCCTGCTTCGGGAGACACGGGACTATTTAATGATCGCTCTTGGGATGATCCTTTACGGTATCGGATGGACCGTTTTCCTTTTGCCGAATGACATTACGACAGGTGGAGTGCCGGGTATCGCTTCCATTGTTTTCTGGGCTACGGGATTTCCCGTTCAGTACACTTACTTCCTCATTAATGCCGTCTTGCTGATGCTTGCCTTGAAAATATTAGGTTTTAAGTTCAGTATCAAGACGATCTTTGCCGTGTTTACGCTTACTTTTTTCTTGTCCCTTATCCAGGAGCTGACAGCAGGGATGCATTTATTACAAGATCAACCGTTTATGGCATGTGTGCTGGGAGCCTCCTTCTGCGGAAGTGGTATCGGTATCGCTTTCTCCTCGAACGGTAGTACGGGTGGAACGGATATTATTGCCGCTATCATCAATAAATACCGGGATATAACGCTGGGGCGGGTCATGATGATCTGCGATATGATTATTATCACCTCCAGTTATTTCGTGCTAAAGGATTGGGAGAAAGTGGTATATGGTTTTGTAACGTTATATGTTTGTAGTTTCGTGCTGGATCAGATCGTGAACAGTGCCCGCCAGTCCGTGCAATTCTTTATCATCTCGAAGAAGTATCAAGAGATTGGTAAGGAGATTAATGCGTTGCACCGAGGGGTTACGGTGATCGATGCTACCGGGTTATATACGGGGCAAGAACAGAAGATGATGTTCGTGCTCGCTAAAAAACGGCAATCCACTACGATTTTCCGTATCATTAATGATATTGATCCGACCGCCTTTGTATCCCAAAGCGCCGTAATCGGGGTTTATGGGGAAGGATTCGATCATTTTAAACTAAAGAAATCAAAGTAGAGACGGGGCGTGCCCCGTCTCATCCCCTCAAAATAGTAACTAGGGTTGCATGATAACTTCTACCCGGTTACCCTGTCCCAAAAGCTTTTGGGCGAATGCCTTTATCTTCTCGGGAGTCAGCGCCTTAACAATCAACTCATAATCCGTATCGGTATCAAATCCTTTATAATAATAATCATCCAATACGTTCAACCAATAGCTGTTCTCCTGCAAGACTTCCGCATGACGTTTCAGCAGGTTATCCTGTGTTTTCTTGAAATCTTCTTGACGAGGGCCTACTTCGGAAAGCCGTTTCAACTCATTGCGGACAATCGTGTTCATCTGCTCCCACTTGGCCGGGTCCGTATCGAAGAATATCTGTAATGTCGTTCTTCCTTCCGGGAAAGGTGAGATTCTAGCGGATACACCGACACCATACGTTCCTCCTTCTTTCTCGCGTACCTTCTCGTAATATACCAAGTCCATAACTTGTTTCAATGCGGTAGCGGTGATGATATTCTCCAGATTGTACTCCATCTGCCCGGTATAGAGGTTGGCTACCGTTACTTTCGGGATTTCCATGGAGCGGTTGAATCGATTCATATAGTCTCCCTTACGCGTCGATGGAACCTCCGCCGGATTTCCCTTCTCAATTTTTCCTTGAGATGGCAATGTCGCTAAATACTGCTCTATATACGGACGGATACTATCGATCTGGATATTACCTACAAACGTGAATACGAAACCGGAAGCATCCGAGAAGCGTTCCTTGCGCATCTCCATGATACGAGGATAACTGATATGTTCGAAATCTTGTGGACGAAGACGTGACGCACGAGGATTATCTCCGTAAACCGCTTTAGACAAAGAGTCGCTGAAAGCGACCATCGGATTTAGCTCCATATTCTGCAATTGCGCTTTTGTCCGTGTCTCGAAAGATGCGTAGGCCTCCTCGTCCATGCGGGGAGCCGTGAAGCTAAGGTAAATTAACTCGAATAAGGTTCGCAAATCAGAAGGAGCGGCCATTCCGTTCACGTTCTCACTATCTTGACTGAGCGATAGGGCGCAAGATACCTTCTTTCCGGCCAGACGCTTACTTAGATCCGTGGCGGAGAAATTGCCCAATCCACCTATCTCGATCACGTCATTGAAAACTTTTAAGTTATCAATATCCTTCGTGCCGAATAAAGTGCTTCCTCCCGGGCTGGTAGCGGTCATGATGATCTCGTCCTTCTTGAATTCGGTAGGCTTCAATACCACCTTGATACCATTGCTTAAGGTAAATACTGTCGCTCCGAAGCGCTGGCCGGTCTTTGTCTCCGTGATCCGGCACGGGGTCGGCAAGGTCGGGACTAAAGGCTCGTTGGAGACTGTTTCCTTATAAGGCTCTACCGGCATCTGTCGTGCTTTGAGGAACGTACGGAGCAGGTTCTCCTCGGTCGGATATTTTATACCTTCTTTATCCGGTCCGGTTAACCCGATCACGATATTATCCTCTCCGATCATATCTTGGATATATTGGTTGACTTGCTCTACCGGGATATTCTGGGCGATCTGGTTCAATAGCGTGTATTCCATCTCAATGCCCGGGATATAACCGCCGTTGGTGAAATGGTTCACGTATTCACGGACATAAGCGTCGTTCTTTTGGTTATTCCGCTCGTTGTAAGCGGACTCGTATTGTTTCAACACGTTGATGCGTGCCCGTTCATACTCGGATGGCGTAAAGCCATATTGTTTTACCCGTTGAGTCTCTTTGACAAGCGTGGTCAGTGTGGAATCGATCTCGCCTTCCTTGGCAAGAGCGGCTACGGTCCATGCTCCCTTGCTCTTCGCGATCATGAAATTATCATCGTCGTAGGCTTCCGCATAGATAAACGGAGGATTCGCTTGATGCAAGATGTCATCGAAACGCTCGTCCATGATCGACGCGCATATTTGCTGGATATAGTCCTTTACCAATCCGGCAATCGTACGATTCAAGTCGTTGGGCAATTTATCGTGTTTATAGAAGATATAAAGGATCGTATTGGATGCCTCCTTGTCTTTGGCGATCGAGATCAGAGGTAGATCATTGTCGGGAACCGATACTTGTTCCCGTTTTGCCGGGTTGACCGGGGCAGGGACATCGGCGAACATCTTTTTGATCGTTGCCTCCACTTGATCTACATTTACGTCTCCCACGATGATAATCGCTTGCAAGTCCGGACGATACCATTTTTTGTAGTAAGCCCTCAACTCGTCCGGCTTGAAGTTCTCGATCACGTCGATCGAACCGATCGGCATCCGGTTCGCGTAACGGCTTCCCGGGTACATCTTGGGTAGTTGCTGCTCCCATAGACGAGTCTGGGCATCCTGTCGGGTACGCCATTCCTCACGGATGACCCCACGTTCTTTCTGGATAGCCGAGTCGGTCAAGGCTAGGAACCCGGACCAATCGTGAAGGATCAATAAGCAAGAATCAACCACGCCGCTTTTGTTGACAGGGGCGTTGGTAATCATGTAGACGGTCTCATCAAAGGAGGTATAGGCGTTGAAGTTTTCCCCGCTGCGCATACCTACACTCTCGATATATTCGTCCATCCCGTTATTCGGGAAGTTCCTACTGCCGTCGAAAGCCATATGTTCCAAGAAGTGAGCCAAACCTCGTTGATTGTCTTCCTCTAAGATGGAGCCTACGTTTTGGGCGATGTAAAAGTCTGCCCGGTCTTTGGGCTGATCGTTGTGACGGATGTAGTAGGTCAATCCGTTACTCAATTTCCCGTATCGAACCTTTGGGTCGATCGGAAGCGGTTCGGGTTCCTGTATCTCTTGTGCCATCACTTGTGTGAAAGCGACGAAACAAAGCAGGATTGCCGTTAAGATAGAATGTCTTTTTATCATATTTGTTTCATTGATAGTGAATCTAGATCACAAAACTAGCAAAAAATCATAGAAAGAGGTCCTTATGGCGAAAAAAGGAGTATCCGATACGGAATACTCCTTTCTATCAAGATGAAACAGGCGGGGGGGGTCTCATTTCACCTCTTTATTCATTCGGTATGTCAACGCGCCAGACGGACATTGCTTGATTTGGGCAATTAATTCTGCGGTTGTCGCGTTCTCTATCTGTATCCAGGGCCTCTCCTTCGGCTTATAGACACAGGGAAGAGTCTTTACACAGATACCGGCATGTTGACATAACTCCGGTTGCCAGATAATGGTGAGTTCACCATTCGTATATTCGATCTTCTTGCCCATATAATTTTGTTATAAATATTAAACATGTATACCACTCATTACGATGCGTTTCCAATCCGGATGCTTCTGGATATATCCAGCTACGAACGGACATAACGGAACGAGACGTAAGTCTTTCTTCTCGATATCCAAGAGCACTTTCTCCACCAATTGGCTACCAATTCCTTTACCTCCAAGCTCCATGGGAACCTCAGTGTGGGTGAGATAAATTACCCCATCCTTATTTTTTATATACTCTATTCTGGGAACGTATCGCTCTATATGAAATTCATATTGGTGGCGTTCTTCATTATCAATTAGTTCATAATTTTCTTTCATCTCCCTATAATTTTAATACTCAACTATTCTATTAACACTTGAGTGATAAGGTTTGTTTAATATAATTCTAATCTATTCTATATAATTTATAGGGGAATGGAACGTTAGGTATTAAACGTAAATGATTACCTTTGCGGCCGACTGCCCGTGTGGGTATGCAAGTAGAAACAATTAATTATCACACTTATACAAAGTATGGGAAAGTACAAACTAATCAACAACGTGTTGGGGTGGGTCGTTTTTTTGATCGCTTCTACCGTTTATCTGATGACAATGGAACCCACCGCCAGTTTCTGGGATTGTGGTGAGTTTATCTCTTCGGCATACAAATTGGAAGTAGGCCATCCGCCCGGAGCTCCTTTCTTCATGTTAACAGCCAATTTATTTACGCAGTTCGCCTCGGACCCTTCCAAGGTGGCGGTAATGGTCAATACGATGTCCGCCCTTTTTAGCGGCCTGACGATCTTATTCCTTTTCTGGAGTATTACCCATTTAGCTCGTAAGATTATCGTGGAAGACGATAAGATGATGTGTCTGGGACAGATGATTACGATCATGGGTTGCGGTTTGGTAGGTTCTTTGGCTTATACGTTTAGCGATACATTCTGGTTTAGCGCCGTGGAGGGCGAGGTATATGCTTATTCTTCCTTGTTTACCGCCTTGGTATTCTGGTTGATCCTGAAATGGGAAGAAGCCGCCGATCGTCCGCATGCCGATCGTTGGATCGTGCTGATCGCTTATTTGATGGGTCTGAGTATCGGTGTCCATTTGCTGAATTTATTGTGTATCCCGGCTATCGTGCTGGTATATTATTATAAGAAATTCCCGAATCCTACGATGAAGGGTACGCTGATCGCTTTATTGGTGTCGTTCGCTATCGTGGGCTTGATGATGTATGGTGTCGTACAAGGCTTGGTTGAGGTTTGCGGTTATTTCGAGCTGTTGTTTGTCAATACGTTCGGTATGCCGTATAACTCGGGTGTATATGCGTTCGTAATTATATTGGCGGCTTCCTTGATCTGGGCGATCTGGGAGACGATGCAAGACGAGATCCATCCGGTGCGGATGAAGATATCCTTTATTCTCTCGATCGTATTGTTGGGTATTCCGTTTATCGGTAGTGGTTACGTGATCGCCGTGATCCTCACGGCGGCCTTGACGGCTTATTTGTTCATGAGCAAGAAGGTAAATATCAAGATGCTGAATACGATCTTGGTCTGCTTGATGGTAATCGTAGTGGGTTATTCATCCTATGCCTTGACATTGATCCGTGCGACAGCCGATACGCCTATGAACCAAAACGCTCCGCAAGATATCTTTACCTTGCGTACTTATTTGGCTCGCGAGCAATACGGTAAGACTCCGTTGATCTACGGTCAGACCTATGTCTCTGAGGTGAAGCGTGAGAACCAAGGCGGTACTTGCGTACCTGTATCGAAAGAGGGTGAGCCGACTTGGAGCCGTGTCATTAAGAAAGATAAAAACGAGAAGGATCATTATTATATCTCTCGTTACGATACGGAATACGAATACGTGGATGAGTTGAGTATGCTTTTCCCCCGTATGTATAGTAGCGACGGACGTCATGTGGCTGCTTATAAGGAGTGGGCACAAGTGAAAGGTACACCGGTGAAGTTCAACCGTTGCGGTGAGATGGTGACGGTGATGAAACCTACATTTGCCGAGAATTTGCGTTATTTCTTCGCTTATCAGCTGAATTTCATGTACTGGCGTTATTTCATGTGGAACTTCTCCGGACGGCAGAACGATATACAAGGTAACGGTGAGGTCTCGAATGGTAACTGGATAACCGGTATTCCGTTTATTGATGAGGCTTTAGTGGGCCCGCAAGAGGATATGCCGTTCGATATTATCAACAATAAGGGGCATAACGTATATTATATGTTACCGCTTCTGTTGGGTATCTTGGGGCTTCTATTCCAAGCTTATGCCGGAAAGAAGGGCATTCAGGGATTCTGGATCACGTTCTTCTTGTTTTTTATGACGGGTATCGCGATCGTGCTTTACTTGAACCAGACGCCGTATCAACCTCGTGAGCGAGACTATGCGTATGCCGGATCATTCTATGCGTTCTGTATATGGATCGGTTTCGGTGTGGCGGCCTTGGCGAAAGGATTGCAGAAGTATGGCAAGTTATCTCCGGTGATAGCGGGTTCTGTCGCTACGGTACTCTGCTTGTTGGTTCCTATCCAGATGGGTGCGCAGAACTGGGACGACCATGATCGCTCGAACCGTTATGTTTGCCGTGATTTCGGTGCGAACTATTTGGAATCTTGCGAGCCGAACGCTGTCATATTTACGAATGGTGATAATGACACGTTCCCGTTGTGGTACGCACAGGAGGTGGAAGGTATCCGTACGGATGTACGTGTATGTAATACGAGCTATTTGCAAACCGACTGGTATATCAACCAAATGAAGAAGCAAGCATACGAATCCGATCCGCTTCCAATCTCTTGGCAACCGGAGGATTATGTGCAAGGTACTCGTGATGCCGCTTATGTATTCCCGATGACGGATAAATCGATTGATCTGAAGACCGCTCTTGATTTCGTTCGTAGTAACGATCCGAAGTTTAAGAAGATCCCGGGTATCAATCAAGAATTAGATTATATTCCTGCGCAGACATTGACGATGGGGGTAGATTCCGCCGCGGTTATGGCTGCCGGCGTGATCGATACCGCTAACTTGCCATATTTGCAAAAAGAGATGAAGATCGACTTGAAAGGAAAGGATGTCTTGGGTAAACAAGAGTTGATTATCTTGGATATGTTGCAGACGAATGATTGGAACCGTCCGATCTATTATGCGATTACCGTAAGTCCGGATCAGTTCGTGAAATTGGATCCGTACTTCCAGCAGACCGGTATGGCTTATCAGATCGTTCCGATGGAGACGCAGGGAACTGTTCGTTCGATCAATACGGAGAAGATGTATGACAACGTGATGAATAAGTTCAAATGGGGTGGTGTCAATACGCCGGGTGTGTACTTGGATGAGAATGTAATGCGGATGTGCAAGAGCTATCGTATCGCATTGTTCAGCAAGCTGGCTGCCGCTTTGGTTGCGGAAGGTAAGAAAGAGAAGGCACTGAACGTATTGGATAAGGCGATGGAAGTATTGCCTCCCGAGAATGTTCCGTTGGATTATAGCGCTCTTTCTTTAGGTGAGCTGTATTACGAGTTGGGCCAGAAGGAGAAGGCGGAGATGGTTTATAAAGGTATAGCGGACAATGCGTTGCGCAGTATAAACTGGTATTTCCGTTTGCGTCCGGGGCAATTATCATCTGTCGAGAGTGATTTAGGTCATAACTTGGCGGTTCTCCAAGAGGTATTGCGTGTGAGCAAACAATACAATCCGGAGTTCGCTAAGCCTTATCAAGAGGAATTTGATAATTACCGTATGGCGTACGGATCAGTGGCAAAAGACTAACAAAGTATGTTTATAGAACAACCGCCTTGGTTTTACAGGGCACTGTTCCCGGGGGTAACTTGGCGAATACCGGCAGAGAAGAAGTGTGTGTATCTCACCTTCGACGATGGCCCTATTCCCGAGGTTACCCCTTGGGTTTTAGATATATTGGATACGTACGGGATCAAGGCTACCTTTTTTATGGTAGGGGATAATGTACGTAAGCATCCCGAGGTCTTCCAGATGGTGATAGATCGTGGGCACCGTGTCGGTAACCATACGTTCAATCATATCCAAGGCATCAAGTTCTGGACGAAGAATTATTTGGCGAATGTGGAGAAGGCGGCTGAATATATTCCCAGCAATTTATTTCGGCCTCCTCATGGGCATATGCGTTTTCCGCAGGTAGTATGGCTTCGCCGCCATTATCATATCGTGATGTGGGACGTGGTCACCCGTGACTATAGCCCTCATATGACTCCGAACGGTGTCTTCAACGTGGTAAAGAACTATACCCGTAATGGTTCCGTTATCGTCTTCCATGATTCCTTGAAAGCCGAGCGCAATATGCGTGAGGCAATGCCCCGGGCTGTCGAATGGCTCTTAAAGGAAGGCTACGAGTTTAAAGTTTTTGAATAATGGGTATCTCCCAGTTTATAAAAGATAAAGCTATGGAATTAGGCTTCTCCGCTTGCGGTATCGCTGAAGTAGCGAAGGCCGGGAGCGAGGAGGCTTATTTTGACCAATGGATCGCGGAAGGCTACCATGCTGGAATGAAATACATGGAGAATCATCGGGAAATCCGTCTCAATCCGGATGGCTTGGTGGAAGGTGCCAAATCAGTTATCTCAGTAGCCTTGAATTATTATCCGAAAGTTCTCCGGAATCCGGCGGAACCTTATATCTCGTATTATGCGTACGGAGAAGATTATCACGGGGTCGTAAAGGATAAACTTCGCCAATTATGGAAAGCGATAACCGAGCATCATCCCTCCAACAATGAGGCCCGTGTATTCACGGACTCCGCCCCTCTGTTAGAGCGTTATTGGGCTTGGAAAGCCGGTTTGGGATGGATCGGAAAGAATACGAATCTAATCATCCCGGGCAAAGGCTCTTTCTTTTTCCTTGGGGAGATCGTGACAACTTTGGTAGTCGATACCTATGATTCCCCCAAAAAGAATCACTGCGGTTCCTGCATCCGCTGTTTGGACGCTTGTCCTACCGGAGCCTTGGAAGGGCCGAAACGTTTGAATGCCCGTAAATGTATCTCTTATCTTACGATTGAGCATCGTGGAGAAATCCCTGTTGAGCAAGCCGTCCTTTTAGGTAACCGTATCTATGGATGCGACACCTGCCAAGCCGTTTGTCCTTGGAACCGCTTCGCTATGCCTACGGCAGTAGCAGCCTTTCATCCCACCCCTTCTTTGCTCTCCCTTAAAAAAGACGACCTCAAGGCATTGAGCCGTGAGGATTATAATCGTATCTTTGCGCATTCGGCGGTGAAACGCGCCAAATATGAGGGATTATTACGAACAATACAATATCTAAAAGACTAAATTACCATGAGAAGAACATTTAACTTCTTGCTTCTTTTCTTCCTGTCGGTGATGACGGTAATGGCCGCTCCCGGAGATTTACAAGAGAAGCTTGCCGCTCTAAAAGGAATTAGTGGCATTGAAAAACTTCAATCCGATTATTATCCGGAGAAATATGTAGTACGTATTACTCAGCAGGTCGATCCGAAAGACCCCGCCGCCGGAACATTTACGCAACGGGTTATCGTAGGCCATGTAGGTTATGATCGTCCTACCATTATCGTGACCGAAGGATATGGAGCGGCTTATGCGCTCAATCCGAAATATCAAGAAGAACTATCTAAACTATTGAATGCGAACTTAGTATTCGTGGAGTACCGTTATTTCTTGGAGTCGACGCCGGAACCTAAAAACTGGGATTATCTGACCGCCGAGAACTCTGCGTACGATTTACATAACGTCCGCAATACATTCAAGCAGATCTATCCGGGAAAATGGATCAGTACCGGTATCAGTAAGGGGGGGCAGACTACAATGCTTTACCGTGCCTTTTTCCCGGACGACGTGGATTTCTCCGTTCCTTATGTCGGTCCGTTATGTAAAGGTGTAGAGGATGGCCGCCACGAACCTTTCTTACGTAAGGTAGGTACGAAAGCGGAACGCGAGAGGATACAGGATTTTCAATTGGAAGTCTTGAAGCGTAAGTCCGATATGCTTCCTTTATTGGAGAGCTATTGTAAGAATAAAAACCTGACATTCCGTATCCCGATGCCCGAGGTATTGGATTATTGCGTACTGGAATATTCATTCGCTCTTTGGCAGTGGGGAACTTCGGTAAGTACGATCCCTTCCAAGTCTGCCGACGATCAGGCGCTCTTCGATCATTTGATGGAAATCAGCGGTCCTGATTATTTCGCCGAGAACCAGCCGAATATCTCTTTCTTCGTACAAGCTGCCCGTGAGCTCGGTTATTATGGCTATGACGTAAAACCTTTCAAGAAATACCTTACGATCGATAGTGCCCATGGATACCTAAACCGTATCATGCTTCCCGAGGAACTGGTCGGTAAAGTAGACTTCCGTCCGGCTCTGTACCACAAGATCTATAACTTCTTGAAAGACAACGATCCGAAAATGATCTTCATCTATGGCGAGATCGACCCGTGGAGCGCGGCCATGGTTCCCGCTTTCAAAGGCAAGAAGAACGAGCAAATCTATATCCAGCCCCGAGGCAGCCATCGTGCCCGTATCGGCAATATGCCGGAGGATATGAAGGAGCGGATCCTTACACAGATGAATAAATGGCTGGCCGAGTAAAAATAGAGTAGCCTATTTTTTCCCTATAAAATCCCCGTATTATTACTTATCGGTTGTAATACGGGGATTTTGTCAGACTGCTTCCTGATAACTTTGAATCGTCTCCTTGCTGCCTTATTACCCGATATTCGTTACCTTTGCGAAAATATATATGTGGTATGAAAGAATTTAAGGTATTGATATCAGCTCTTTTCGTCTTGATACTTATGGCCTGCGGCGATAAGCGGGCAGATGAGAGGATCGTTTCCGTGACGATTGAGCCGCAACGGTATTTTGCGGAGAAGATAGCCGGAGATAAATTTAAGATTAATTGTGTGGTTCCGGCAGGGCAAAGTCCGGAGACGTATGATCCTACACCGCAGCAAATGGTGCAGGTGGGTAAAAGCCAAGGCTATTTAAGGATCGGATCGATCGGGTTCGAACAGGCTTGGATGGATAATATCCGGAATAATAATCCGGGACTCAAGGTTTTTGACCTGTCCGAAGGAATTGATTTACTTAAAAGCCCCGAGGAAGAAGAGGAACATGATCACCACCACCATCATCATCCCGGAGGCGTCGATCCGCATACGTGGAGCTCTATCTCTGGAGCGAAGGTGATCGCCAAGAACACTTTGGATGCCTTTGTGTCTTTGGACCCGGAGAATAAGGAATATTACCAAGCGAATTATGAACAACTGACGAAAGAAATCGGAGAGACGGAAAAGACCGTTTCCGGTTTGTTACATTCTCTTGACAATAAGACATTTATTATTTACCATCCGGCCCTGACCTATTTGGCTAACGAATATGGCTTGACCCAGCTTTGCATCGAGATGGACGGAAAAGAACCGTCTCCCGCACAATTAAAGGAACTGGTCGAGACCGCACGGGAACATAATGCGAAAGTCGTGTTTATCCAGCGGGAGTTTGACCAGAAGAACGCCGAGTTGATCGCTAAAGAAACAGGTTGCCGTCTGATCCCGATCAATCCGCTGGATTACGATTGGAGTAAGGAAATGATTCATATCGCAAAATCGTTAGCCGATGGACAAGCTGATTGAGTTGAGAGAGGTTACCGCCGGATACGGTAATAAGATCGCCTTACGTAACGTAACGCTGGATGTGTGGAAAAATGATTTCTTGGGAATTATCGGACCGAATGGCGGCGGGAAAACGACGCTTTTAAAGGTGATACTAGGTCTATTGCCTCCTATTTCCGGAACGATTCGTTTTTACGATGAAAATGTAGAGGTTCCTTCCTTGAAGATCGGTTATCTACCCCAAATGAGCCAGATCGATAAGAAGTTTCCGATCTCGGTACGGGAAGTGATCTCTTCCGGTTTATCCGCGGAGAAACCTTTGTTCCGTCCATTCAATAGATCCCAGAGAGAGCGTGTAGACGAGGTGATCGTACAGATGGGATTGGAGGAGTTGGCGGGCAGGGCCATCGGTGAGCTTTCCGGCGGCCAGTTGCAGCGGGTCTTATTGGGGCGTTCTATTGTCTCCCGTCCGCAGGTATTGATCTTGGATGAGCCTAATTCGTATGTGGATAAACGATTCGAGTCTCGTTTTTATCAGCTCTTGGAAGATATCAATAAAGAGAGCGCTATCATCTTGGTTTCCCATGATATCGGTACGGTTTTGACGATGGTGAAAAATATCGCTTGCGTAAACGAGACTTTGCATTATCACCCGGGAGCGAATGTCTCTGAGGAATGGTTGGGCGAGAAATACGCTTGTCCGATCGAGTTGGTGGGGCATGGTGACTTGCCGCACCGAGTCTTGAAGAAACACCAACACGAATAATTCTTTTTCACGAATAACTCTATTTTTATGATACCACAAATCATTTGCTGGATAAGCTTGCCGGAGATCGGTTATATCGTAGGTATTGCCGTAATCCTGTTCGGATGTAAGGCCGTATCGCAAAACCCTTTCATCAGTAAGAAACAAAAGATTCTTTGGATGCTGACGATCCTGTTCTTGAATTGGATCGGGTTGTTGTGGTATTATTATACATTTTATATGAAAGAAAAATGAAGGATATGAAGATATTGATAACCGGAGCGAGTGGTTTTATCGGCGGTTTCTTGGTAGAGGAGGCGCTTCGCCGTGGCTATGAGACGTGGGCGGGTATCCGTGCGGGTAGCAGTAAAGCGCATCTGCAAGATAAGCGGATTCATTTCATCGACTTGAAATATGGCGATCAGGAAGCGCTTACGGCTCAACTCTCAGACTTTGCCCGTGAGCATGGGGCATGGGATTATGTGATCCATAACGCCGGGTTGACGAAGACATTGGATAAGCGAAACTTTTTCCGTGTGAACGCCGAGAATACGCATCGATTTATCGAGGCTTTAGCCGCCGCCGGCTGCAAACCGAAGAAATTCCTCTTGATGAGCAGCCTAAGCAGCTATGGGCGAGGCGACGAGAAGACTTTCCGCCCGATACACTTGGACGATCCGCAGCGGCCGGACACGGCTTATGGCCAAAGTAAGCTAGAGGCGGAGAACTACATCCGTAAACAAACCTATTTTCCTTACGTGATCTTGCGGCCTACAGGAGTATACGGGCCGGGTGAGAAGGATTATTTCATGGAAATACAAAGCGTAAAGTCGGGACTCGATTTCGCCGTAGGCGCTATTCCCCAGCGAATCACGTTTATCTATGTAAAAGATTTAGCGACCGTGGCCTTCCTTTCCCTTGAGAAAGAGGAGATAGAGAACCGGCATTATTTTGTAGCCGACGGAGATGTCTACACGGATGAGTCTTTTGCCCGTATGATACAAGATATCTTAGGAAAGAAGCGGGTATTGCATGCCCGTATACCGCTGGGATTGGTGCGTATCGCTTGCCACTGTTCAGAATGGATCGGTAAGTTGTTGAAGAAAAGTATGACGCTAAATAGTGATAAATACATCATCTTGAAGCAGCGTAACTGGATTTGCGATGTCACGCCTCTTCAAGATGATTTAGGTTTTATCCCGGCCTATCCTTTACGTAAAGGCTTGGAAGAAAGTATCGAATGGTATAAAAAGGAGGGGTGGTTGTAAGAATCACTCCACCTTCTCGATCTTACCGGAGCCCATTACCTTTTTTTGGATATCTTGGGGATCTCCTTTGTATTTTACGGAACCGCTACCGGCTATCTCTGCCTTGATTTTGTTTACGACAAAGGCTTCTATGTCTCCACTACCGGCAATCTTGCACTCAAGCTCATCCATGGTACAATCGAAAGCACGTACTGTACCGCTACCGGCGATCGAGAATTCAGCTATGCCTACGGTTCCCCCTAGAACGATCGTGTTAGACCCGGCCATATCCCCGTTTAATTCCTCACAATACACTTTATGGCCAACGAAATCTCCGCTACCGGCGATCTCTATCTTTAGGTTTGTAAAAGAGGCCGTGTCGTGGAATTGGATAATCCCGCTACCGGCTAATCCTGCCTCGAACTCCTCGGCTTGTAGAGGGGAATTTATATTTACATGGGTACTGCCTGCCGCCGCTAGTTTCTTTAGATTGCGGGAGTTGGCCGTAACCATGAACTCGGTCGGACGGAAATTCGTATGTTTCCTGAATTCTTTTTTCGGACGGATCTTAAGCTTATGGTTCTCTACATTAAACTCATATTTCTCGAAGATATTCCGGTCTGTCTTTATTTCCAAACCTTCAGGAGCGTCGGATTGCGTGTAATTCACGACCATGCCTCCTCCCTCTAACTCAAGACAGTCATACTCGGAAACCGGGATGTTTTCCGTGGTGATATTGCCGTCTCCTTTTATGGTTTGTGTAGGGATACAGCTGCTTACTAGAAATAAGCCACATATAAGGAATAAAAGTGATATCTTTTTCATCTAATTGATTTTTGGGATGATTAATCTGCTTGTTTGATTTTTCCGACACCGGAGGCGGATTTCTGCGTATGCTCCGGATTGCCTTTATATTTAACGCTTCCCACACCAGAAGTGCTAGCGTCTAATTTCTGGGTAGCGTTCACTTCCATTCCTCCTACACCTGAAACTTCGCATTCCAGATCCTCAACGGGGCAATCGAACGCATATACGTGCCCTACACCCGATACGGAGTATTTGCCTTTCTTGATGTTTCCATTCAAGTAAATATTGCCGACTCCGGATATAGCTACCTTGAAAGTATCACAAGATAAATCAGCTAATTTCACGTCGCCTACGCCACTGATATAAAAAGACGTATTTGTCAGTTGTAGCGGTTGATCGGCGATAAAGTCGATGCTGCCACTGATCCCCGCTTCCTTCAGGTTCTTGGAACTTGTGTTCAATACCAGATGGGTCGGACAGATCTTCTTGCCGGATTTAGCCTTGATGATTAATTTGTGATCCTTATTCTCTATATCCAATAAGTCAAACAAATTCTCGTCCATGCTGATCTCCAACGAGGAGGCGCCATCTGTTTGGGTGTAATTACATATCGCACGGTTCTTCTTGTTGAACGGATTGATGCTTTTCGCCGATTCGATATTGGACCCTAGATGTATTTCCTCGAAATCATCTACTTGAATGGTGCGGGTAACAATATTCTTGTTCCCATTGATACCTTTTCGAGCATTCTTACTGATACAACCTGTCGTAGAAAAGATCACCAGCAGACATAGGTATATAATTCTTGTTTTCATTCTTTTACTTCTTCTACGGTACCTTTACCGATTATTCTCTGTTGAACTGCTGTCGGGCCTTTATAACGGATATTTCCTTTACCGACTACGTTGGCCTTTAAATTATCGGTAGCATGTACTTCCGCTAAGCCATTGCCTGTTACTTTGCAACTTAGCAGAGGAACCGCTAACCCAAAAGCGTGTATATCACCACTGCTGACGATACTGTAGTCTCCTTCTTTTGCGTTACCTTTCTTGATTGTTATAGAGCCGGAGCCATCGATATCACATTCGATCTTGTCGGCTTCCAGATGATTGACAACCATATTTGCGCTACCGGATACATTCAAATCCAGTTTACCGACCGTAACTGTCTCTTTCAGTTGCACCAAGCTATTGGCGTTCGCCTTAATAACGGTCTCGTCTCCGGTAAGCGGACTGTTTACCATGAAGTTGGCATTTCCGGAAACTTTTGCGGCGGCAAGCCATTTAGAATTCGTCTTTACGATAAACTTCGTGAAATGATCTACCTTCGCTCCTTTGAAAGCGATGGTTAAGACACGATCCTTCACCTCGATATTGACATAGGGATGAAGATTCTGGTCTACGGTAACCTCCACGGTGGAAGGATCATCGGATTGCTCGTAATTGAAATCAATTACGCCATCCACCTTAATCTCGTTATAATCGGCGACAGAAATCTTTTTCGAGGTCAATTTACCATCGCCTTTTACATGATCTGCGGCCCAACCGGTAGTGACCCATCCTAGGAAAAATACCATTAATAAGATAGCCTTTGTTTTCATAAGTATCGTTTTTTGTGATTCTACTTTTTAATTTAGACTCTATAAATAAAGAGTTGGTTACAAAAATAGCAAGAAAAAGCTACCGGATATCACATCGAGTAGCTTTTTTAAATTTGATAATGTGTGTATTTTAAAATAATGTGTGTGTTCGATCAATTCGCACCTTGGATGGAGCCAGAGCCGGACTTTGATTTATGCACGCTCGCTGGGCCTTTATAGCGGATGTCTCCACTGCCCGAAACCGATAGGTTCATGTTATCTTTGGCATAAACACGGGCATCTCCGCTACCGCTTACCGAGCAACTCAAATCATTGACAGATAAGTCGTATGCTTTTATATCTCCACTGCCCGATACGGAATAGCGGGCCTCGTCCGCCTTACCTTTCAAGGTGATGTCTCCGGAGCCTGAAACCTTGCTGGTAAGATTCTTGCAGTCCAAATCTTCAAAAACCAGATCGCCGGAGCCGGATACCGAGAACTCACCTAATCGTAATTTCACGTTATGTGGGAACTTTACGTCGCTGGAGCCGGAAATCTTGATTTCCAGTTGATCCTCGGAAAAAGCGTTCTGCGCCTCAAAATCCATCGGGCCGGAAGTCTTTAAGTATTTCAGAGTCTTCGAGCTTCCTTCGATTACATACTGGGTCGGTTTGATACGGGTCCCGTCTTGTATGCGGATAGCTAACCGTCCGTTATTGGATTTGATCGAGAGGAGTGGGAATAGATTCTCGTCGATCGTAATTTTCAAGGAAGCGCTTCGTCCATGCGTATATTTGAATACCGGGAATTTCTTGTTGCTTCTATTTCCCCAAAAATTATTGCCGGAATATTCGATATTTCCACCCAGTTCGATCTCGCTATAGTTATCTACCGATATCTCTTTCGTAATAATATTCCCATTACCTTCTACTTTACTAGCCTCTGCCATGAAGGCACAAAAGATGAGGGCTATTACCGCTACTAATTTTGTTTTCATCGTTCGTATGTATTAAATGTTTATTTGACTTTGTTGATCGAGCCGGAACCCATGATAGACTTACTGATCTCCGGATCTCCTTTGTAATGAATCTCACCACTACCTACGATATTGGCATCCAAGATTTGCGTGGCATATACGCTGATCTCGCCGCTGCTGGCGATATTACACTCTGCTTTACGTGCTTGGCAGTCAAAGGCTTTAATCTCACCACTTCCCGCTACATTGAATGAGGCACGATCTACGGTTCCTATTACCTCGATTTCCCCGCTGCTGGCGAGGCTGCAAGATAGGTTGTCCAGCTGTATATCCTTGGCGATGATATTTCCGCTACCGGCCATGTTACATTCAAGCTTGTAACCTTTTACGGGGCCTCTCAACTCAACGTTTCCACTACCGGCCATATTGATCTCCATCCGGTTTACTTTCGTCGGTTTGCTGATAATGAAACTGCCGGAACCTACCGTATTCAACTCTTTTAGTTCCTTGGAGTTGGATTTTATCTTGTAGACGGTCGGCCTCAAGTCGTAGGAGTTATTATTAAAACCTTTCTTGATAGATTTCGGATAGATCTTTAACGTACCGCCTTCTACTTCGGTCACGAGGTAATCAAATAAGTTCTCATCGATCGTTACGGATAGATAAGGCGCTTTATCCGACTGTTCATACTCGAAATCAGCGGAGCCAACGAACGTGATCTCGTCGTAATCGCTAATCTTTATCTCCCGGGTTTCCGGGTTCCCATTTCCATCGATACGTTTGTCGGCTGCGAATCCGCAAACCGCGATCATCTGTATGCAGAATATAAAAAGTGATACTCTCGTCTTCATCGTCTTTAATTTTTTAGGTTCTTTTCTTAATAGACGAGTGCGGGTTATAAAGGGTTGCAGAAACAGATGATTTTTTTAATTTTGCATCAAGTTAGATTTAAACATAAGGAATATGAAGACACTTATACACACGGACAAGGAACAGATCGAATCGATTATCCGCCAGAGCGATGTTTGCTTCGTTGGCATGGCGGATACAGATGGAACGCCTTATGTATTGCCGATGAATTTCGGTTATAAGGATGGCGTGATTTATTTACACTCGGCGCAGGATGGACGAAGCATCTCTATATTGGAACGTAATCCGAAAGTCTGTATTACGTTTAGTATTGACCATGCCTTGGTTTTCCAGCATCCGGAGGTAGCTTGTAGCTACCGTATGCGTTCGAAGAGCGTGATCGCTTGGGGAAAGGTCGCTTACGAAGAGGATTTCGACAAGAAGGTGGAAGCCTTGGATATTATCATGAAGCAATATTCCGATAAGACTTTCCGTTATAGCGATCCGGCGGTCCGTAACGTGAAGATTTGGACGGTAGATATAGACGAGGTCAGCTGTAAGGAATTTGGCGCTCCTCATAAGAAATCTTATTAAATCAATAAATGATATGAAAAAACTACTTCTTTTATTTGTTCTATGTCTTTGTTTTCCGGTGGTTGACAAGGCTTGTACCTCCATTATAATCACTGGAAAGGCTACTCCCGATGGCCGTCCGTTGATGTGGAAACACCGGGATACCGGCGCTCCGTATAACCATATCGGTTATTTTGACGAAGGTGGTTATCGTTTTCTGGGGCTGGTAAATAGCGATGATCCGGAGGGAGCCGTGTGGACCGGAAGCAATGAGACGGGCTTCTCTATCATGAATACGGCTTCTTATAACTTGAAAGACGATGATATAAAGGAGATGGATCAAGAGGGAAACTTGATGCGAAAAGCCTTGAGAGTCTGTAAGACGGTGCAGGATTTCGAGCATTTCTTGGATACCTTGCCTCGCCCGATGCGTGTGGAGGCTAATTTCGGAGTGATCGATGCTTATGGTGGTGCGGCTTATTATGAGACGAATAATGAGCGATATTATAAGAAAGACGCGAATGATCCGAATCTGGCGCCGGAAGGTTACTTGATTTATACGAATTTCTCTTTCGAGGGGCGTACGGATGAAGGCAAAGGATATGTACGTTATGAGAATGCGAAAAAGATCTTTAAGGAAATGCGGAACGAAGGATTTACTCCTCAGCGTATCTTTCAGCAGGCTTCCCGCTCTTTTTATAATAGCTTGCTGGATATCGATTTGATGGACAAGGGACAAAGTCCGAACAATCGTACAGGCTGGTTTGTGGAGCAGGATTTCATCCCCCGTCTAGAAAGTACGGCTTCTATCGTAATCCAAGGCGTAAAATCCGGTATGAATCCGGAATTGACAACGATGTGGACTGCCTTGGGATATCCTCCTACCTCTGTCGCTATTCCTCTTTGGGTGAAAATGGGAAAGGAGCAAAGTGCTTTAGTTACTTACGACGCATCCTATAAAACAGCCCTATTAGATTGGTATTCCGTTCAATTACAGAAGAATGTCTACTCCATACATCGTGGCAACGGCCAAAAGTATTTGCATTGGCAACTGTTATGGAATGATGACCAATCTGGTTATATCCAACAGCTTCGTGCGGTAGAGAACCGGATTTTCGATTTATTCGACGCTCATAAGACGGAGTGGGAACAAAATGGATTGGATACAAAGGAAATACAACGGCTGTATAAGGAAGTCGATAAGCTCGTAAATAAAGCCTTCTTGGGGCTTCAAAAATCATAACCATAAGGTGTTTTGTTGATAGTGAAAAATACAGTAAGTATTTAAAATATACGTATTGATAATATCTTTATAATCAGACTGATAAAAAGTTGATAATGTTTCCGGAAAAACACGTACGAGAATTTGTGAAAACACGTACGTGTTTTGGGAAACAGATAATGAGGTTTTAAATGCATTTGGAAAAATGTACAATAACTATGTGGAAAATAAGCACTGTATCCCTAAGAGATATACTTCATAGGCCAAGGAAGTAGTACTTCTCGTGAATTCCGATTGTGCGCTTAGGAAAACTTGTGCAGTTGGCGTATTTCAAAAAGTTACGTATATTAGTGGTCTGAATCTAATATGAAAAACATGAGAAAACTATATTATTTAGTGATGATAAGTCTGGCTTCCATTTTGATCGCATGCGAGAATCGATCGGAAGAGT